>NJEJ01000036.1 GCA_002255025.1 Candidatus Bathyarchaeota archaeon ex4484_135
AGGCCAGCCACGCCAGCTACCTCGGCCAGTTCCTGGACGCCCTCCAGGGCTGTCGGATAGCCTATGCCACGCCCGAGGACGAAGAAGAAGCCCCTATCGGCGTATTTCTTGGCTACCTCCCTGGCCAGGACCAGGTTGGCCTCAAGGACTTTTTTGACCAACGACGGGACGGACGACAGGGCCTCGAGGCATTCCTCCAGCTCCACGTGCCCTATCTTGCCCCTGAGCTCGGCCATCCTGAGGGCCAGCTGGGCAAGGACGAGCGATTGTGCCGTGAAGGTCCTCAGGGGCCTTATGCCGAGCGGTGGGCCAGAGTGCTGGCACAAGTAGACCCTGGCCATCTTGGTCAGGAAGGAGCCCAGGACGTTCGTTATGCCCAAGACAGATGCACCTCTCCTCCGGGCTGCCTCGACCACACGCCTCAGTTCGGGGCCATCACCTTTCTCGTCTACCACAAGGATCGCTGTCTTGGTGCTTAAGGCCTCGCCGTAATGTTCTAGAAAGTCCCCGAGCCTGACCGCATGAGCTGCTCTGTAAGCTATCTTGGAAAACATGTAGCTGGCGGCTAAGCAGGCGTTATAGGAAGAACCCTTCCCGACCAAGAATACTTCCTCGGAGCTGGCCAGTATGACCGCCATCTGGTCCAAGTAGGGCCTCTGGAGCCTGAGCGTGTCAGCCAGCTTCCAGACCTGCTCCCATATCTCCCTGAGGAGCATGTGTTCGTGCCCCATCTTCTTGGCTTCCTTAAGGCCAGAGGGCACCGAGCTGGCTTCCTTCTCGACCGGCTCGAGAGACCCTAAGTCCATGATGGAGAAGCCATCAGGCTTCAACACGGCCAGCTCGCCAGGGCCGAGTTCTACGTACCGGTCTGATAGGCCGTGCAGGCAGCATAGCTCGGAAGAGCAGAACGTGCCCTCTGGCCCCTTAGCCAAGAAGAGCCTTGAGTTCTTACAGGCACAGACGACGGCATCTGGCTCCTCAGAGCATATGAAGGCTGATGCTAACGAGCCCTCGGCCTTCTCTAAGGCTTCCCTGACGGCCCTCGTGAAGGTTAGGCCTTTGGAAAGACCTTCCTCGACCAGGTGTGCTAGGACCTCGCTGTCCGTCTTCGAGGAGAACTTGTGGCCTGAGGAAGAGAGTTCCTCCCTCAGTGCCGAGAAGTTCTCCACTATGCCGTTGTGCACCACGGCCAAGCGGCCCTTGCAGTCCGTCAGGGGGTGCGTGTTGGCCACATAGGGGGCCCCGTGCGTGGCCCACCTCAGGTGCCCTATGCATGCCCTGGCCTCCATGCCAGATAGGTCAAGGTCCTTCAGGAACTCGATCGCCCTCTCGGCATCCTTAAGGACCTTGAGGCCGTCCGGCGTGATGGCCGCGAGTCCCGACGAATCGTGACCTATGAAAGATGCCTTGAGCAGGGCTTCTGCCGCCAGCTCAAGTGCACGTCTCTCTTTCAGCACGCAGCCGAATATTACGGCCAACTCGCCCAGCCTGTTCAGTAATTAATAAGGCCTTTAAAAGCCTTCCCGGGAAGGCTTTTCCGCCGCGGGAGCATCGGTCCTGTAGAGAGAAGATGAGCGAGAGGCCCATATTGTTCGTGGGGCACGTCTCCATGGACCTCGTGGAAGGGCCTAAGGGCTCGAGCTTCCAGCCGGGGGGAGGAGCTCTCTACGCGGCCCTGGCCGCCAGGACCGTCTACCGCAAGGTAAGGCTCGTAACTGCGATAGGACGTGATTTCAGCTTCCCCGATATCTTGAAGCCCTTCCCTATGAGCGGGATAAAGAGGTTCGATATGCCTTCCACACGCTTCCACATAATTTATGATGAGCGTTGGAATGCCAAGTACCTGAAGGCCCAGTTGGGTGCAGGTGCTAGGATAGGCATCAAGATAATACCTGATTCCTGGTTATCGAGCGAGGTAGCTGTTCACTTAGCACCTATGCGGCCGAGCAAGGTGTTACGCATGATAAGGCACGTAAGGAAGCGTTCCCCGAGGGCCCTGATATCGGTCAACACGTGGAAAGGCTACCTGAGGGAAGGCCGGAAGGCCCGGGAGGCCCTGAGGGAAATAGCAAGGGAAGCAGACTTCTTCATACTCAACGATGAGGAGGTCAAGGCCCTCGCTGGCGTCGGCTCCATATCGAGGGCCCTGGAGGTCTTAGAGGCTAGGACGCTGGTCGTGACGCTCGGGGAACTCGGGGCCATAATAAGTAGCGAGGAAACGGGCATACAGATGGTGCCTGCCCTGGCCGTCCCTAGAGGCTATGTGGTCGACACGACCGGGGCTGGCGACTCGTGGTGCGGGGCCTTCATGGGGACCTACGTGGCCACCGGGGACCTGATGAAAGCCGTTTCCGTGGCCTCTATAATAGCGGGGCTCAAGTGCAGAGGGTGGGGCCCATCAAAGCTGTTGGAACTCCGCTTTAAATCACCAGATGAGGCCATAGAATACGTGATGAGCATGAGGGATGGGTTCGTCCAGAGGAAACTGACGGATTTCGTGGGCAGGCGAGAAAGAGCCATCTAACGCTTCAACATCCATCTCGTTATAGTGTTGAGCTGTATCTCCCTGGTGCCCTCGTATATCTCTGTTATCTTGGCGTCCCTGTAGAATCGTTCGACGTCGTAATCGCCTATGTAGCCATAACCGCCCAATATCTGGACGGCCTCGTCACAGACCTCAACGGCCACCCGGCCGGCGAGCGTTTTCGCCATGCTTGAGAGAGCCGGGTCCAATTTGCCCTGGTCGATCAGCCAGGCGGCCTTATAGGTCAGGAGGCGGGCTGCCTCTACCTTAGTAGCCATTTCGGCTAGCTTGTGGGCTATGGCTTGGTGCCGGACGAGCGGTTTGCCGAAGGCCTCACGCTCCTTAGCGTACCTCAGAGCCCTGTCCAGGGCACCCTGGGCTATCCCGACTGCTTGGGCTGCGATCTCTATACGGGATTCATCGAAGAACGTGAGCGAGTGGTAGAAGCCCTTGTTTAGCTGGCCTACCACGGCCGACTCGGGCACCCTGACATCCGAGTAGGAGACCTCGCCCGTCGGGCTAGCCCTTATGCCCATCTTGTCCCCTATCTTCGTTACATCTAAGCCGGGCGTTTCACGCCCGACTATGAATAGCGTCTGGCCCCTGTAGGGCGGCTCGACCTCCATGTCCGTCTGGCAGAGCGTTATGAAGAAGTGGGCTATGGGTGCGTTCGTTATGAGCGTCTTCACGCCGTTTATGACCCATTCATCGCCCTCTTTAACGGCCCTAGTGTCCAGACAGGCCGCTAGGTCGCTCCCATGGGCTGGCTCCGTAAAGGCACCAGCCGAGATCCACTCGCCCGAGGCCACCTTGGACAGGTAACGTTCCTTCTGCTCTTCTGTCCCGAATCTCAATATTATCTCAGATGCGAAATCGCCCAGTATTATGGCCGTCCCGAGCGTTGAATCGGCACGGCACATCTCCTCGACCACCAAGCAGTTCTCTAAGACGCCGTAACCTCCTCCGCCATATTCTTCCGGGAAGTGTATGCCTATGAATCCCAGCTTACACGCCTTCCTGTAGAGTTCCCAGGGGAACTCCTCTTCCCTGTCCAATTTCCTGGCCAGCTCTGGCTCAAATTCCTTCTCGCAAAACTCCCTGACGGCCTGCTTGATATCCATCTGTTCTTCCGTCAGCTCGAACCTCAAGGTACCCACCGGACCGAAAAGGCCGAGCCAAGATAATTTAAGTTGTCGGCTCCTGGCCCCTCGGCTAAGCCCGCCGAAATCACCCATCAGGCCCCGGCAGTTCGGCCCATCAGGTCCTCATCGGGGCCCTATTAGAGGGCCTGTGCGGCCCGAGATAAACGTGCTCTGCAATACGTATATGGGCAGGTGGGCTGAACTAATGGGGCCTCGCATGACGAGGTGGAAGTTAGCCATAGTCGTGCTGGCAGCCCTGGTTCTAACAGCTACCTCGGCCTATTATGCGTGGACGGCGGGCCTCCTCATGGGAAAGAGCCGGGAGGAGCTAGCTATCGAGTACGCGACTTTAAACGGCCCTCGAGGCCTAGTGGTCTGTATCAGGAATACGGGCGAAGTATCCCTGACGGTGGAGAAGCTCTACATAAAAAGGCCGGATGGCACGATCCTCAAGTGCTACAATGGTTATGTGTTCTACATGAACCCGGTCCTGCCCGAGGAGATCAGGCCCGGCGAGACGGTCGTCTTCGAGATCGAGTGGGAGGACGAACATGGCCTCGAGCCAAGCGATAAGGTACTCATCAGGGTCCTGACGGCCAGAGGAAACGTGTTTGAGGCAGAGATCAACGTAAAATAATCGTGGGAAGGGGCTTCCCAATATAAAAGCCGTTTAAGCCTCTCCCTTTATCTCCTCGAGCTGCTTTATCAGCTCTGGCACGACCTTGAACAGGTCGTCCACAATGCCATAGTCGGAGAAGCGGAATATAGGTGCCTTCGGGTCCTTGTTTATGGCTATTATCAGCTCAGAGTCCTTCATGCCCACGACGTGTTGGAAGGCACCTGATATGCCTATGGCCAGGTACAGCTTCGGCTTGACCGTCTTGCCGGACGAGCCGACCTGGCGGTCCTTGGGTAGCCAGCCCTTGTCCACTATGGGCCTAGAGCAGGCCACCACGCCGCCCAAAAGCTTGGCCAACTCCTCTATCATGGGCAAGTTCTCCTTGTCCCTTATGCCACGTCCCACGGCCACTATGATGTCGGCTGCCGTTATGTCCACCTCGCCGGGCGGGGGAGTTATTATCTCCACGAACTTCCTCTCGGCAGGAGGCTCCTTGACCGGGCACTCCACACGCTCGACCTGGCCGTTCAGGGGCCCGTACTCGCCCGGCTGGAAGGCGGCCTGCCTTACGGTCACTATGTACGTGTCGGCCTTCTTCAGCCTGGCCCTCGCGTTCACCTTGCCCCCGTAAAGCTGCCTCACCACGCAGAGCTGGCCGTCCTCGAAGCACAGGTCTATGCAGTCCGTAGCTATGGGCACGCCGAGCTGGACGGCCAGGCTCGGTGCCACATCGACGCCGTAGCTCGTATGCCCTATCATGACTAAGGCAGGCTTGCGTTCCCTTATAAGCTCAGCTAGGACGGCCTGGTAGACATCTGCGTTGAAGTCCTTGAGAGCATCGCCTTCCACGTAGATGACCTTGTGGGCCCACTTGGCGAGCTCCCGGGCCATGCCACCCACGTCCTTGCCGAGCAGGACGGCCGTCAGCTGGGTGCTGAGCTGGCCAGCGAGCTCATGGCCCTTCGTCAGCATCTCGAACGTTACGTCCCTGAGCTCGCTCATCCTGTGCTCCGCCAAGACGAATATCTCGCCCGCCATCATATCAGCCCCCTGGACTTCAATATCTCGATTAGCTTTGCGGCTTCCTCGGAAGGCCCGCCGGGCAGTATCTCAGCTACCCTCTCGGCCGGCGGTACGTAGACCTCTTCTACCTCAAGCCAGGAGCCAGCAGGACCTACCTCATCCGGGCTCATGCCTATGTCCGGGAGGCCCAGGACCTCGAGGGGCTTCTTCCTGGCCTTCCTTATGCCCATTATAGATACATACCTGGGCTCGTTTATACCTGTCTGAATGGTCAGCAGGGCTGGCAGGGTTAGCTCGACTACTTCCTCAAGGCCTCCCTCAAGCTCCCTGTGGACCTTGACGCGGCCGTCGAGGACCTCCTCCCTCTTCACCAACGTGGCGTGCGGTATGCCGAGCATCTCAGCCAGCATGGGCCCGACCAGGGCGTAGCCATCGTCGGCTGCCTGGGCACCGGTCAGTATCAGGTCGTACTTCAGGCCCTTCGCCTTTATGGTGTTGGCTAAGACCTTCGCTATGACGTAGCCATCAGAGCCCTCTAGGGCATCGTCCCAGACCCTTATGGCCATGTCAGCCCCCTTGGCCAGGACACGCCTCAAGGTGGCTTCTGCCTCGGGCGGGCCAACCGTTATGGCTATAACTGTCCCGCCGTACTTCTCCTTCAGGAGTATGGCTTCTTCAGCCGCATACTCGTCCCACTCATTTATGACGAACGGAAGATCGACCTTCTCTATGTCCTTCTTGTCCGGCCTTATCCTGACTTCTGCCTCGGTGGTGTCCGGGACATGTTTAACGCACACTATTATGTCCATGGTCCCGCCCGCCCGCACGAGGAGATGAGGCGTCTAATAAGATTTGAGGGGAGAGGACATCTGCCGGGCAAGACCTTATGCCCCCCTGAGAAGGGTTGCACGAGTGGGTAAAACTTAAATTTCTTAGTAGTACTCCCCTAGGGCTGAGGCCATGTGCGTTGGGGTAAGGATCTCGAATCAGAGCCGTGAGAAAAGGATATATCACAGCTTATCCACGTTCCCAATGGGGTGTGAGAGGACGATATTCTGCGTGAGCCCTCCTACAATAGATGCCTGGCCGTACCCGACGTCAAGTTTAATAGCGGTCGCTAAATTGAGAGGGGAGCCTAGGTGGTAGCATGGACAAGTTCGAGGCGTGCCTTAGGCTGAAAGAGGCCTTCCGGTATGATGTGGCCAGGGTACTGCTTAACAACATGCTGGACAGTAATAGGACGAGGGTAGAGCCTGTTTTCACGCGGAGAGAAGGGCTGAGGTACCCCTATGTCGAGCAGATCACGGGGCTAAAACCTCCCCAGGCTATTGGGCTGTTGGAGAGCCTCTACCGGATGGGCATCTTCAGGAAGATGCTCCATGATAAGACCATTTTCTGCCCTGATTGTGCTTCGCCTGATATATCCGTCCACTTGAACTGCCCGAATTGTGGCTCTATGGACACCTCTAAGCTATCACTCATAGAGGACATGCACTGCGGCTACATAGACAAGGAGGAGAAGTTCAGGCAGGATGGCAAACTCGTCTGCCCACACTGCGGGCGGACCCTGGCCAGGCCGGGCGTTGATTTCAGGCGTGTTGGCATATGGTACGTTTGCAACGCTTGTGATAGCGAGTTCGACATTCCGATAATAACGTTCACGTGCAGGACCTGCGGTCGTTCCTTCTCCATGGAGGAAGCCCTCTACGAGCCTGTTTACTCCTACGAGCTGGAGGACTCGATACGTGATGCCGCCATGACCATGAGGACCGTCTTGAACTCCCTCACCGGCCTCCTCAGGTCAAGGGGCTTCAAGGTTAGCAGCCCCGGCTTCGTGAACGGCCGTTCTGGCGAGGAACACATGTTTGACCTCGTGGCTACGCAAGGTGCCGACAAATCACTAGCTGTAGACATCTTCATAGCCGATATGCCTGTGCCCGAGCGTGTCGTAGCCGCTCTCTTCGCCAAGCTCTACGACACGGCCGTGACAGACGCTTTCCTCATCGCCATGCCGAGGATAAGGGAGGAGGGCCGTAGGCTGGCCAATTTGTATAGGATAAGGCTCGTGGAGGGAAACAACAGGGACGAAGTTCTCAGGAGCTTCAGGTCTCTCGCAGGCCTCTCCTGAGCTTTATGCCAGGCCGAATAGGCCGAGCAGCCAGGTCGGTTCTATCATGTGCCTGAAGGCCACGTAGGCCATGAGCAACATGATTATCACGTGCTTCAGGCCGCCGTAGACCCGTCCTTCCCCGAGTATGCCTGCCACGAGGCCGCTGAAAACTGCCAGCATTATCCCCATGTGGTAGAGCACCACCCAGCACCTCTCAGGCGTCATTAGGGGGTTTAAGAGCACCACGGGCATGGTGACCATGGGTGCGAAGAACTGGGTGTAGAGCACGGACGTGATGAGCAAGAATATCACGTAGGAGAGGTACATGATGATTATATAGGGCTTCAGCTGGGCCTTCCTCTCCTCTTCCATGGCCTGGAAGGTAGAAGTGGCCTCAGCCATGGGGGTGAATATGCGTTCTACATGTCCTCCCGAGCGGTTGGCCTCTATTATGAGCGTCGCGACCCTGCGGGCCAGAAGCGTCTTGACCCTACGCTCGAACAGCTTGAGGGCATCTTCAAGGCTCATGCCCCAGGACACCTTGGCTAACATCAGCCTTATCTCGTCCCTTAGGGGCCTGGGGACGTTCTCGCCAGCTTCCTTGAAGGCCCTTAACAGCGACAGGCCCGTCAGCTGAGCATGTGCTATGCCCTCCAAGAGCCTCGGCAGAGCCTTGTCTATGGCCTTCCTCCACCTGTAGTCTAGGAAGTCCAGGACGGCTCCACCTCTCCTCTATCCTCGGCATGCTCACTCACCCGGGGTCAACGATCTGGCTATCACGATCATGGCGATGCCAGCCAGCGGCATGAAGAAGTAGACGATCAAGGCGAGGAGAAAAGCCGGGTTGGCCAACGCAGTCCCGCTTACCCCTCCCACCAAGGCCATGAGGCTGAGCATTATGGTTATGAATATCGGTCCCGCCACGAAAAGACCTATAAAGACCTCGCTGAACACGCTCAGCGTCTCGGCCATCTCCCTCAGCCTTACCCTCTGGCTCCTCAGGGCCTCGTCCATGGCCCCCCTGAGGTAGGCCGCTAGATCGCTGCCCGTGTGGACCGTCCCGACCATGCCGTCTAGGAAGGACCTGAAGCGTGGCGAAGGTGATAGCTGTGCTGCCCTCAAGATGGCCGAGAGAGCGTCAAAGCCCAACAGCTCCACGTCCCTTACGATGGTGGTGGCTATGGGTGTTATAGATGGTATGATGTCCCCTCTAGCGAGGGACCTGAATATCTCATATGGGTTTACGCCTGCACTAGCCATGACAGCCATGTAGCTGGCTATGAAGGGCATGTCCCTCTCTATCTCAGCCCTCATCTTCCTTATCCTCAAGGTCGGGTAGCCGTAGAATATCACGAGTGTTGAAATCCAGCCACCGGCAAAAGCCATTGAGGCCAAAATCAAGCAGGTCGTCAGGCTGTAGTAAAATGATGCGAGGACCAACACGGATGCAAATGATGCCGAGCTGAGCATGATGCCCGTCAAGAGCATGAGGCTGGTGTAGCTGGCCGGGCTGACGCCAAGGTAGGCCCTCCTGACGAGTTCTGAGAAGCCAGAGAACTTCGCCGATAGCTTTTCCCCAAGCCTGCCAAGCAGACTGTAGGCGAAGGAATAAAGGGGCTCTAAGTTCAAGCTCCCACCCTCGCCTTCATCAGCACCCTGCGGGGATCGGCGTAATACTCCCTTATTATGGATGCCACCGTCTTGTAGTCCCTCAGGTTCTTACGCACCATCCACTCTAGGACGAGCCTCCTCCTCTCCAGCTCACGCTGGACCTCACCTATGGAAATGCCCTTGTCCCTGGCTATCCTCTCCAACAAGTGGCTCTTGCCCAAGTAGACGTGCGTGTCCGTAACCGGGTCCCACCTGAAGACCTCTAATATCTGCGGGTCAAGCGTCTCCGGGTCAAGGCCCGTCACTTCCGCCACGACCTTCGTCCTCCTCACGGGCCTCCCCTTCTTCTCCGTCCTCACCTGGAGCGTTATGACATCTATGGCCTCAAAGAATATCTTAGGTATGTTCATGGGCTTGGACTCAAGCCTCTTGAAAATGCGGTCTATGGTTTCCGCGTGAATCGTGTTGTGCGTTATGAAGCCGTCCGTGATGAAGTTGTGGTAGCCGGGCACGGTCAGGCAGAAAACGTAGCCATCGTAGGGCACTTCTCTCACGGCCACCACACGCTCCCACGCCAGCCTGGGGTCTAGGCCCTCTGAGTGCCCGGCGACCCACTCCTCAAAGGTCGGGAAGTCAGCGTCTATCTGAGGTTCCCTCACGCCACGCCTGAGCCAGGCACGCACCTTCTCGTATGGCAGATTCAGCTCACGGGCTATCCGGGCGGGACCGAGGCCTTTCTCCCTCAGCTCGGCTGCCCTCTGGGCCAGGCGGCGGAGCTCTTCTTTCCTACGCTTCTTCGCCAACAGGTAGGCCAGTATCTTTGCCGCACGAGCTTCTTTCCCGGGTGCGAAGGCCAACCCTATGCTCAGCAGGTTGATCAAGGAGCCCTCCTTCTTCGTGGAGAGCTCAAGCCTCACCGTCCGGCTGCCGTCCTTACGCACGTATCCCGGGTAGATGTGCAAGCTCATGTCCACGCCGAACTCAGCTAGGAGGCACCTGAAGTCTTCCATGAACTCCCTGCCCGATTTGGCCAGCTCCTCGAGCTTGTGCTGGGGAAGGTTGGCCGCCTCAAAGCACTTGCCGCTGACCTTGGACAAGCTCGGCACGTGGAGTTCGGCTCCGAGGAAGCCTTTTAAGAATTCCTTCTTCAGCTCACGAGGTAGCTCAAAGAGCCAGGACGGGAGGCGGTAGGCCTTCCTGGCCTTATCGCCCGGGGGAACGCCTAAGGCCCTCAGCAGACACCATAGGGGCTGGGAGTGGAGGGCCAGGCTGAGGGACCGGCCTTTTATCACATGCTCCTGCCCTCTTGCCGTCCTCACCTTGGCCTCACGTTCGCCCTCAACGAGCCTGCCCCGGAAGCCCAACTTACCGAGCGTATGGACCAGCTCCTCTAAGCCGTCATGGTCAGCCGTGAAGGTGACTATGGACTGACGCTCGGCTAAGTAGCCGTCCCCGAAGGCAAAGCCCAGCACCCTGAGCAGCAGCCTCAGCTTCTGGTCGTCGGACCTCAAGGGGAGTAGGCCAAGCTGCTTCAGCTTCTGGACCGTGTAGTCAGGTGTGCCCGTTTCCTCGAGCTCGGAGAAGCAACGCCTTATGGCTTCCTCGTCCACGATGACCTTGGGCTCAGGTCCCCCCTCGGCATCGCCATCATCTCCCAAGAAGAATGGGTAAACGGCTACGAAATCCCCCGCCTTGAGCTGGTCAGCTCTTACCCATCCTCTTTTCGTCCAGAACGGGTGATTTCTCGTGGCCCTTATCCTGCGGCCCGTC
Source organism: Candidatus Bathyarchaeota archaeon ex4484_135 (assembly GCA_002255025.1). Classification (GTDB taxonomy): domain Archaea; phylum Thermoproteota; class Bathyarchaeia; order EX4484-135; family EX4484-135; genus EX4484-135. The sequence goes on from NJEJ01000036.1 coordinate 10,800, forward strand.
TCGGTCTCCAGCTCTACGAGGTGCGTATCGTGAGGCCTGAAGGCAAAGGCCCACCAGCCGGAGACACGGCCGGTCTTCAACCTGCCTTGCCTGTCTATACAGGGCACTTCCGAGCCTATGGCGTCGAAGAGCTCTTCTATGGGCCTCACGGACCCATCGCCCATCAGGACCTTCGTCCCAGCTGGCACACAGCAGAAGCCCAGGTGGCCCGTGGCCATGGCCTGGAAAAGCACGTATGCCTCCTCGCCGCGGACCTCACCCACTATTATGTAATCCGGCCTCTGCCTCAGGGCGGCCTTCACCAGGTCGAAGAGCGTTATGGCACCTGTCCCGCCCGGCCCGTAGCCAGCCCTCGTCACAGAGGATATCCAGTTCTCGTGGGGCAGGTTCAGCTCCGGCGTTTCCTCGACCGTGATTATCTTGTACTCGGGCCTTATGAACATGGAGAGGCAGTTGAGGAGCGTGGTCTTGCCGCTGGCTATGGCACCCGCTATTATTATCGAGGCCCTGTTCTCGATCACGTACCAGAAGTAAGCGGCCATCTCAGATGAGACCGTGTTCAGCCTTATGAGGTCTACTATCGTGAAGGGCTCACGCCTGAACTTCCTTATCGTGAAAGTACTGCCCTTGCGGGTTACCTCCGCCCCGAGCGTGAGGACGGCCCTTGAGCCGTCCGGCAGACGGGCCTCAACTATCGGGTTTGCCACCGATATGTGCTTACCGGCCCTGTAGGCCAGCCTTATTATAAAGGAACTAAGTTCTTCCTCCGTGTCGAACTTCACGTTCGTCGGTATGGACTCGTAGTCCCTGTGCCAGACGTATATGGGTATGCCAGGTCCGTCGCAGGATATGTCCTCTATGAATGGATCGATCATAAGAGGATCTATTTTCCCGTAGCCTATGAAGTCCCTGGACATGTAGTAGAACAGCTTGTTCATGGTCTCCTCCGATATCTTTAGCTTGTACTTCTTGGCTATCCTCTCCATTTCCCTCCTGAGGAATTCTTCTGCCTTCTCCCGGCTACCAAGGCTCTCTAGATCCACCTTCAGCTCGTCGAGCATTTTCTCCTTCATGACCCGTAAGAGCTTCTGTTCTTCCTCCGTCAGGGTGGGTTCGATGACTTCGTAGATTATTTCCTCAGTTATGGGATCTCTCTTGATAGCAGCGTAGGAGTAAGGCTTCCTGAGCGGGTAAGCTTCCTTAAGGACCATGGAGGGCCTTGTCTTCCTCACCCCCGCCTCAGGAACACCCGCCCCTGACAAATCCAGCCCCCTATAGGTTATCAGGACGCTTCCAAATAAAACTGCAGTGATAACGAGCCCGAGATGTCAGAGCCGGAATACTGGTCTTGTTAAAGAACGGGAATGTACCACACAACGCGTAAGGCTGTGAGCTGTGTGATCGTCATGTTTTAATGGAGCATTACCGGCTTTTTCCAGCTCTCGGCTCGAGTTCGCGTAAGACTTATAATGAGTTCGTAAGCCGCACTCCTCACACGAGGGAAGAGAAAATGCCCGAGGCTGCCGGTTATAAGGAATACCAACTCACCATAGACAAGATACTCGATTATGGCCTCTTCATAGCACCTGAACAAAAGCTCATCTACGCCCCGGCGGGCCTCCCGAAGAAGGAATACACGTATACTGATTACGCGGACCGGGTGAACAGACTTGGCTTCGTCCTAGAAGAACTCGGCGTGAAGAGGGCTGAGAAGCCCTGGGAGATGGGGACGAGAGTAGCCATCATGGATTGGAACTCGTCGAGGTACCAAGAACTCCTCTTCGCCATACCCATGTATGGTGCGGTCGTGAACACGGTTAACATAAGGCTAGCTCCCAAGGAGCAGATATACACCCTGACGGTCTCCAAGCCGGAGGTCCTGTTCATACACACGGACTTCGTGCCCTACCTGGACAAGATATTAGGCGTGGTCAAGACGATAAAGGATGTTGTGGTCATGGACGACCGGATCACCTGTACGGGCCAGGGGGGGCCGCCCGAGGTGAAGGTGCCCTCGGGCATTAGGCTCCACGAGTACGAGGACCTACTCAAGGAGGTCGGCAAGGCTAGGTATGAGTGGCCGGAGCTGAACGAGAACGTGGTGGCTACCTTCTTCTTCACGTCTGGCACGACGGGCCTCCCGAAGGGCGTCTACCACACGCACAGGCAGGTCGTGTTGGCCACGCTACAGCTCTTGGCCGCACAGGCCCAGGACCCGATAAGGCTAACGAACAGGGACATAGCCCTCATCCTAGTACCCTACTTCCACATAGTGGGCTGGGGCTTCCCGTACTGCTGCATCTGCCTTGGCAACAAGATGGTCTTCCCCGGCCGGTACCAGTGGGACCACGTGGCCAAGCTCATCCTAGAGCTGCTGCCGGAGGCCAAGGCCGTGGATGGACGTGTCATAGCCATGGGCGTCCCGACCATGCTCTACTTGGTCCTGCAGGAGCTGAAGAAGATGGGAGTTGAAGACGTGAGCGGTTTCGTCTTTGGCTACGGTGGCTCAGCACTGCCGATATCCGTTTACGAGGATGCCAAGAAGATGGGCATAGAAATCGTGACGGGCTACGGCCCAACGGAGACGGGCATGACGGCCATAACGAGGATGATATTCATACCAAGGATGTGGATGAAGATGGGCTGGGATTACGAGAAGATGAGGGATTACTTCGTCGTGAAGAACTCGCTGGGCGTTCCCGTCCCGCTCTCCTTCGTGAAGCTGGTGGACGAGGAAGGCAGGGAACTGCCTCAGGACGGCAAGACAGTTGGGAAGCTCTTGCTCTGGTCGCCGTCTATAGCCAGGGAGTACTATGGCGACCCGGAGAAGACGAAGAAGGCATGGTGTTTCGGCTTCTTCGACATAGATGACATGGCCGTAATTGATGAATACGGCACGGTGGTCTTCGTCGACAGGACCAAGGACGTCATAAAGAGTGGCGGCGAGTGGGTGCCTTCCACCAGGGTCGAGGGCTACATATCGACCCACCCGGCCGTGGCAGAGGTGGCCGTGATAGGCGTCCCGCATCCCAAGTGGGGCGAGAGGCCAGTGGCCATAGTGGCCCTCAAGCCGGGCCAGAAGGCCACGGAGGAAGAACTCAAGGAGTACTTCATGAAGAAGTTCGTGGAGACGGGCGAGATACCAAAGTGGTGGATACCGGACAAGATAATCATAGTGAAGGAGCTGCCCAAGACGGCCACCGGCAAGATAGACAAGCTGGCCCTGAGGGAGGAGTACAAGAACCTCAAGCTCGAGTAAGCCTCCCGGCTTTTTCCGACAAACCTTATACGGGTTTTTCTTCCCCCGCCGCCGGGTGAGGAAATGGAGTCCGGGTCTTACGAAACCCTGCTCTTGGAAAAAGAAGAAGGACAATTGTGGATAACGTTGAACAGGCCTCACAGGCTCAACGCCCTGAACGACGTGATGCTCAGGGAGCTGTCCGATGCCATGGACAAGGCTGAGGAGGACGAGGAGGTCAGGTGCGTGGTCCTGACGGGAGCCGGCGATAGGGCTTTCTGTGCTGGCGTCGACCTGACCATGTTAGCACGCGTGAGGTCGCCTTCCGAGGCAAGAGCCTGGTCCCTCATCGGCCAGGAGGTCTTCACCAAGATTGAGCGTATGTCTAAGCCCGTGATAGCAGCCATAAACGGCTACTGCTTAGGAGGAGGCTTCGAGCTGGCCCTCTCGTGTGATTTCAGAATGGCTGCTGAACACGCGGAATTCGGTTACCCGGAGATAAAGATAGGCCTGATACCCCTCTGGGGAGGGAACCACAGACTGCTGAGGTTCGTCGGGCTCACGAAGGCGAAGGAGCTGATAATGCTCGGGGACCGCATATCAGCTGAAGAAGCCCTGAAGTTAGGCATCATCAACAAGGTGGTCCCGTACGAGAAACTACATGAGGAAGCCCGTGCTCTGGCCAGGAGGTTGGTCGAGGGACCACCGATAGCCCTGAGGTATGCCAAACAGGTGCTCAACCTCTGGCCCATGGTGGAGATAGGCTCGAACATAGAGGTGAGCGTGGCCGAGCTACTCGCCAGGACGGAGGACGTGAGGGAGGGAATAGAAGCCTTCCTCTCCAAGCGTAAGCCCGAGTTCAAGGGCAAATAGGAGCTCCTTAGCCCTCCGAGGCCAGTTCAAGACCGGCCCTGAAGGCCTTGAGGTCCTGCTTTAGGTAACGTGGCCCAACGGACCTCGAAACGGCTTCCTCCATGGAGCTGGCCGATACAAGGCCGGTCTTGCTCGTGAGGAAGCCTAGGGCCACCATGTTTCCGAGGCCCCTGGACCCTATTTCCTCGGCCTTCTGGAATATAGGGGCCGATAGCACCTCGGCCCGGTAGCCCCTTGCGAGCTCCAGGAGGCTATCGTCAGTTATGATGGTGCCCGCCTTATCCGCGAACCTGAAGGCTGGCTCGGCAAGTGCAAGCAGGATGTCCGGCTTCCTCACGAACGGGTAGGCTATCTTGCGGTCCGATATTATGACGTCGGATTCCACGGGTGCCCCGCGGACCCTAGCACTATAGGACTGAATGCAGGTAACCCACTTACCATCTAAGAAGGCCCCGAGGGCCAATATCCGGCCCGCAAGCACTATGCCCTGGCCACCTATGCCAGCCAGCTTAACCTCCGTCCTAAGCCCTCCCGCCATGGCTCATCGCCTTACGGGCCCCTTGGCCCTTATCCGTTTTACGCCCCCGCAAGCCTTATAGGCCCGTGGAAACGGATATGTCCCTGAGGGCTCAGGTTGGTCAAAAAGGCCATCCTGACCGTGATCGTGCTCTGCTCGCTCCTATCATCCGGGCTGATGGTGGTCGGAGATCTGGTTCCCTATGGTCGATCGGGCTGGGAAGCTACAAGACGCCATAATTCCCGTACCATAAGCCCTAGCACTATGGTCTTCAAGGTCCCAGGTCCTCGTAGACCACGACCTCTCCCGGCCCCGGATATGGCTTTTAGCGTCCAAGGACCCCCCGAGCCCCACGGCAGTTGGCCCGAGGAAAGACTGGCTCCCCTGGGCCTCAGGCCGCTGGAGCCCGGCCCGGGGGACATCGTGATAAGGGGCATCGTGGTATGGGAGGGCCAGGTGAGGGTCGTCTCATCTAACATCATAATCGAGAACCAGAGCAGCCTGACGCTCGTGAATACCACGCTCATCTTCAACTGCTCTTCCCCATGCCAGTACCAGCTCAGGGTGAAGGCCGGTGGGACCTTATGCGTCCTAAATGGGTCCCTCCTGACGGCCGGGGACCAGGATAACGCCTTCTACTTCGTTGTCGAGGCCGGGGCCAAGCTGAGGATGAGCTCTAGCGAGGTCAGGTACTGCGGTTACTATTGGACCTATCCCGGTCTGACCATCTTCGCCCAGGATGCCATCATAACCGATTGCATCTTCCATCACAACTTCATAGGCATCTACTGCTACAACCACTCGGCCGTGGTCCTGAGGTCCTGTGTGCTAACGGACAACCAAGCGGGTGGGCTCTTCTGCTTCTCGTCCAACGCCACGCTTGAGGATTGCGTGCTAAGCCACAACACCGTCCACGGGACCTGGGCCTACATAGCATCAAACGTGGTTCTTGAGGACTGCGTATTAGAGGCCAACGGGGGTGATGGGGTGAATTGCTTTAGGCCGGAGACCTTCGAGGCCAGGGATTGTAGGTTCGCCTGGAACGGGCAATTTGGCATCGAGCTCTTCGGTACTAGGAACCCATGTGTCATAGTGGGCTGCATCCTCTTGGTAGAGTGCTCCGATGTGCTCGTGGAAGGCATCAACGCCTCTAGGACGGATATTGGCGTCTTCGCCTACTCCACGCACGACCTGACCATAAGGGACTGCCTCCTTACCGGGAACCTATGGGGCATTTATGCCTATTACTCGGACATAGAGGTCCAGAACTGCCTCCTAAACAGTAATAGCTGGTCGGCCACTTACGCCTACCGCTCGTCCATGGCCCTTCATGCCTGCTCGGCCGTGGGATGCGGGAGCTTCCTATACGCCAAGGAATCGACCGTTAGGGCCAGGGATTGCTCCTTCGAGGGAGGTGGGAGCGGCTTCCACCTCGATGGCTGCCTATCAGCCAACCTGACGGGCTGCGTCATCAGGTCCGTGGGGAGTTCGGGCATAATCTGTACCGATACGTGGCTCATCGCCCGTGATTGCACTGTGAACGATACGGTCTGGTATGGTGCCTACTGCCGGGGCTCGACCATCGAATTCCATAACTGCTCGTTCTGGTGGGCAGGGGCCAACGGCGTCTCCCTTGAGGATTGCCCGGATGCCTTGCTCCTGAACTGCTCCATCGTTTGGAGCCACTGGTCAGGCATATCCTGTGCGTCCTCGAACCTCACCCTATCCGGCTGTACCATAGCCTTCAACTGCTACTACGATGGCCTCCACGCCGCCTTCTCCAACGTGAATATCTCCTGGTGCTCCATCCACGATAACAACGGGTCTGGCCTCTTCTTCTCCACAGGCTGTCGGGCCGAGGTCCACTACTGTGACATATACGGCAACGCTGGCTGCGGGGCCTGGAACTACCTGAACGAGTCCTACGTGAACGCCACCTACAACTGGTGGGCCAGCCCGGACGGCCCGGAGGTCCTAGGCATAAAGGACTTGCCGGACCGCTACAGCCCCGAGGAGGTCTGTGAGGCCGTCCTCTACGAGCCCTGGCTGACGGAGCCCGTCCTTACGCCCGATACAGAGCCGCCTATCTTATCGGTGGCCTGGCCTAGCCCCGGGTGGGCCAGCGGGCAGGTCATCATCTCGGTCAACGCCACCGACGGAGGCGTGGGCATGGAGAAGGTAGAGCTATACGTGGATGGCTCCCTGGCCTGTACGGACTACGAGCCCCCTTACGAGCTGACATGGGATACCACGGCCTACCCTGACGGCAATCACACGCTCGAGGTAGTAGCCTACGACAGGTTCCTTAACCACGCCGGAGAAGAGACCACCATCGGCACGGACAACACGCCCCCGTCCATAGGGGAGCCCACGGCCGACCCACCTAGGCCTGGGGAAAACGAGGACGTAAGGATATCAGTCGTAGTAGAGGATGAGCTTAGCGGGCTGAGTGGCGTCTGGCTCTATTATAAGGCAGGGGGCTCTGGTTGGACAAAAATCCCCATGGCCCTCGAGGGCGGTGCCTGGGAAGCCATCATACCCGGTCAACCTATCGGGACGAAGGTCGAGTTTAAGATCATGGCCAAAGACATGGCTGGCAATAGGGCTGAGACTAAGGCTTATTCCTACGTGGTCCTGGGCTTCCTCACGCCCATGGCCCAAACGCCCTTGCTGGCCCTTGGGGGAGCTGCCGCAACCCTGGTGGTCCTGCTGCTGTTGAAGAGGCACAGGAAGGGCTACCGCCCGTAAGCTTCTTTCAGCCTGTCCAGCAGGCCGGGCTCATCCCTGTCGGCGAAGACCCCGACTATTATACGGCCCCTCAACTCCTCAGCCTCCAACCGCTCGGCTTCTTCTAAGGGCACGGATGCCTCCTTAAACCAATCCAGCATGGCCTTAGCATCTGGCTTCCCTATCCTGCGGCCGAAGTTCGTAGGGCACTGGCTCACGACCTCCACGAACCTGAAGCCCCGGCCCGTGAGAGCCCTCTTGAAGGCCTGGACAAGTTCTTCCCTGTGGGCCGTCGTCCACCTGGCCGAGTAATTGGCACCGCAGGCCGCCACCACCCGGGCCACGTCGAGGGGCCTCTCGAAGGAGCCCATGGGCGTTGTGGTCGTCCTGGCCCCGAGGGGCGTGGTAGGAGCCACCTGTCCTCCCGTCATGCCGTAGACCATGTTGTTCACCATTATGACCGTTACGTCCGCGTTCCTCCTGGCCGCGTGGATGAGGTGGCCGCAGCCTATGCCAGCTATATCGCCGTCGCCGCCGAAGACCACGACGGACAGTTCCGGCCTGGCGAGCTTTATGCCTGTTGCGACAGGTATGGCCCGACCGTGCGGCGTGTGCACGCTGTCGGCATCGAAGTAGGGCGAGGGTATCCAGGCAGCACATCCTATCCCTGAGCAGAAGACGAAGCCGCTCAGGTCATCGTGACCAAGCTCGTAAATGGCCCTGAGGAAGCAGTTTATGACCGTGTAGCAACCGCACCCTGGGCAGAACGGCAGCTTCAAGCCAGACCTCAGGTATTTCCTGGCCGAGAAAGCGGGCCTGCTCATCTTCTCACCAGCCCCAGGGCGAAGTCGGCCAGCTCCTCCGGCGTGGGGAGCTCTCCCCCGCCCACCTTGCTGTATCCGACCACCTGGGCCCTGCCAGCTGAGGCACGCTCGACCTCCCTGACCAACTGGCCCATGTTGAGCTCTGGGACGACGATGAACTTCGATTTTGAGGCTATTTCCAGGACGGGGCCTTCTGGGAAGGGCCAGAGCGTCTTCAGCCTCAAGCCCGCGACCTTGAGGTCCTCCGAGTTCAGGACATCGATTGCTTCTTCCACGGAACGAGATACCGACCCAAAGGAGATGAAAGTCACGTCTAAAGGTCCCTCCGCGTGGCCCTTCACCTCCCAATCCCATAGCTCCTTCGCGTGGGACCTTATCTTTCCCACGAGCCTCTTTATCAGCCTCCTGTGGACCTCTGGATCTCTCGTGAACCTGATGCCTTTCTCGTCGTGTGTTGAGCCAGTAACGGGCACCTTGAAGCCATCTCCGAGCCTCGGCATGGGAGGGACTTCTTCTGGCCCGAAAAACTCCATGCGGCCTTTCTCTGGCCTGGGCCTCTCGGATGTCTTGACCTCGTCTGGCACGACCACGTTCTCGTACATGTGCCCTACCACCTCGTCTGAGAGGACCACGACGGGCGTCCTGAGGCGTTCAGATATGTCGAAGGCCCTAGCGGTCAAGTCGAACATCTCCTGGGGAGAGTTAGGGGCTAGGACCACGGCCTCGTAATCGCCGTGGGTGCCCCAACGGGCCTGCATGAGGTCGCCCTGGGCGGCCCTGGTGGCCTGGCCCGTTGAGGGGCCGACACGCATGACATCTACTATGACGCAAGGCGTCTCCGTGAAGAAGGCGTAGCCTATCAGCTCCTGCATTAGGCTGAATCCCGGGCCGGATGTGGCCGTCATGGCCTTCAGGCCAGCCCAAGAAGCCCCTATGACAGCCGCCAGGCTGGCCATCTCGTCCTCCA
>NJEJ01000037.1 GCA_002255025.1 Candidatus Bathyarchaeota archaeon ex4484_135
GAAGCCCCTATGACAGCCGCCAGGCTGGCCATCTCGTCCTCCATCTGTATGAATATGCCGCCCACCTCGGGCATGCGTTTCGCCATGTGCTCTGATATCTCGTTAGCGGGCGTTATGGGATAACCGGCGAAGAACCGGCAGCCAGCAGCTATGGCTCCTTCGACACAGGCCACGTTCCCCTGCCAGAGGTAGGACTTCGGCATGATCTCCTTGCCTCCCGCCCTCGGTCGGAGGCAGGCTATATGTGGCTTGCCCAGGGCCGGGGAGCTTAATCCACCCGGCCGACCTCATGACCAGTAGGGGCTCCTCATGGACGGGCGAAGGCCCAGGGTCCTCAAGGCCAACAGACGGACCGTTAAGGAAGCAGCAAGGACCGTCAGGTCGGGGGGGCTCATCATATACCCGACGGACACAGTCTACGGCCTAGGTTGCGATCCCTTCAACGTGCGGGCGGTGAGGCGTGTCTTCGAGGTAAAGGGCAGGGAGGCCAAGAGGCCATTGCCCGTGCTTGCCTCCAGCCTTGAGGAGATCCTGAGGATAGCCGTGTTAGATGAGGAGGCCCTGAGGCTAGCTCGCTCCTTCTGGCCGGGACCTCTCACGTTGGTGGTGCCGAGGAAGCCCGTCCTACCGGACGTGGTCACCTGTGGCCTGCCATCAGTTGGCGTGAGGGTACCTAGACACGAGTTCGCCCTCGAGGTCATAAGGGCCTGTGGAGGCCTCCTCGTGGGCACAAGTGCCAACAGGAGTGGGAGGCCAGCTCCAAGGACAGCTCAAGAAGCCATATCGGAGCTTGGAGACCGAGTTGACCTCGTCATAGATGCTGGACCTGCCCCTCTGGGCATGCCCTCGACCGTCCTAGATCTGACGGGCCCTGAGCCCAAGGTCATAAGGGTCGGGGGCCTTCCGCTTGAACGCTTAAGGCTGTTCTTTAAGGCCTGACCAATCTCTTGACCGGTCCCTCAGGTCTTGGCTTGGGCTTGACTTCCTCCTTCTTCGGCTTCCCGGCTGCCAGGAGCGATGAGACGGACAGGAACATGCCCAGCCAGCCCACGGAGCTCATAGCGGTCATGAGGAAGGCCAGGAGGGCCTCTAGGCCCCCAAGAGCTTTCGATGCCAACAGGGCCAAGAGGCCCACGAGGCCTGTCCCGGAGCCAAGCCTGACGAGAAACTTGCCCGTCGTCAGCCTGCCGAAGGCCAGGAAGAAGGCCCCGGCTAAAACGGTCATGCCACCCAGGGAGGCCAAGAAGCTCAGGGCTAACATGACGTAAGACACCACTCGGTCGAAAGGCGGTGGGAGAAGCTCTGCCAGAAGGGCCAGGAGGGGGCCTAGGAGGCCGAGGCTTCCCTTCACGCCGCTGGCCAAGAGGCAAGCACCTCCAGAGGCCGCTAAGGCCGAGGCCAATGTCAGCCGGGCGTTCAAGTCTCCCGCCTGCCCTCCCGGCCCGTGGTGTGGGCCCGGCATGGAAAAACTTTATAGCAGTCTGGCCCGAACCGCCGATGGCGGCCGTGGTCTAGCCTGGCCTAGGACTCGGGCCTCCCGAGCCCGCAACCCGGGTTCAAATCCCGGCGGCCGCACCACGGATTGGAGGGCTTTGCCCCCCAATACCCCCTAATCAGCAAGGGCCTCTTAGACCAGAGCCAGAAGCGGTGTCCTCAGCCATAAGTCCTCATGCCAGCCTGTATGCTGGCGAGGGACTCAGAACGGGGGACTCGGGATACCAGGCCCGAGTCCTCGTGTGGGATGATAGGATGCGTGAGGAGTTCATGGCTTGGTCGGAGCGGGTAGCTGGTCATGGTGAGGAGCACAGGCGTAGCTTGGTCCGCTACCTCGATAAGCACCTATCTGGCCGTGAGATCCGCTCGGACGAGGACATAAGGGCCATCTTAATGGCTTGCGAGAGGGGCCGGAGACATCTCCAGCTCGCCCTCAGGAACCTGTTCAAGTTCCTGGAGTGGAAAGGCTGGCCTGAGGACCTCTTAGCCCGCTGGCGCAAGCTCGTCAAGGTGGAGAGGACGGCCGAGGATTGCGATGTGCCTAGTGAGGAAGACATCATCAGGAGCCTTAAGGTCCTGGCCGAGGGCCGGGCCGATTATTGGGCGCTCTACAACGTGCTCCTGGATAGCGGCATGAGGATCAGGCATGCCGTAGAACTCCTCAACACATGGGACGAGAGACGCCTAAAGGCGTGCGATGGCTACTACATCTACGCTCTCGGCAAGACAGATGGGCCGAAGAAGCAGCCGTATGTGTTCCTGACGCCTTACACGGTCCAACTCATACGGGCCTTGAAGTCCTCGGGCCAGCTAGGCCAGATAGGGGAGAACGCAGCCAAGGTGTATTACAGGAAGAGGGCCAGGAAAGGGGTTGTTCTAGCCAAATACGTGCGGAAGTTCGTGTATAGTAAGCTGATAGGGCTCGGATGCCCAGAGAGCGTGGCCGACTTCATACAGGGCCGCTCAGCCAAGACGGTCGGGGCCAGGAGCTACCTAGCCAAGCTAGAGCTAGCTAAGGCCCACTATGGCCGGTACGCCCGCTACCTGGCAGAGCTAAGGGCCAAGGCTGGCCTCGCCATCTTAGAGGGCTGGAAGAGCTAGGCTCTTCCATCATTTTCCCTTACCCCTTTCCTGGATGGCCAGCTGGGGTAAGGGATGAGCTTAAGGCTGACCTGTGCGTGTGAGGAATATGATGCCTAGGCTTGAGGGGACTTGGGATAGGTATTTGGACCCAGATGACACTAGGGCTAGGCTCCTCAAGCTAATGGCTGAGAATGAGGCTAAGGCCTCTAAAAGCGTGAGGGCTAGGAGACGCCTAGCTAAGTTATGCGTGCTCCTCACCCAGCTTGATAATGCCAGCCGGGTTAGCGAGGCCCACGAGGCCTTTAGGACCTGGCTTGAGAGAGGACGGCCTCTAGAGGATAGGAGAGTGAGAATCCGTGTCCGTAAGCAGAGAAAGAAGCCTGAGAGGAGAATTATTAAAATCCCAATTGAGGCAGCTTCCGCTGCCATCAGGGCGGACCTTAAGCCCGAGGACGTGGGGACCCCTCACGCTATCATGTGCCTGGCTCAGAGGTTAGGCATGAATACCCATAGCCTCAGATATGCTGGGATTACCAAGATGGCTCTTAGTGGTCTCACAGACGCCATAATCGGGAAGATAACGGGCCATAAGAAGCTAGACATGATAAGGACCTATATCCAGAGGCTAAAGGCCGAGGAGCTCCTAGACGAGATGGTTCCATGAATTTCCTAGGCTAAGGATGTGATCCATCATTAGAAGAGCATAGGGGGTTGATTAGCGGAAAACTTAAATACGCCTCGATGATGCCCTCTGCGGTGATTAGATGGCCGTTGAAATCACAAGTAGCATAATCGCAAGCTTAGTCTCAGAGGCCGTGAAGAAGATTGCTGATAAGGTAGCTAAAGGGAAAAAGCCAAGTGAGATAGAAATATTATTACTTGCCGTATCAGATGTAAATTCTCGTTTGGCCCGTATTGAGGAAGCTCTTAATAAGTTATATGATGAACTTAGGGGGAGCATTCTGTTTAAACGCCCTCGCTTATGGGAACGCTTATTAGGTCTCTTAGAAGCTGAGGAATCTAAATAGGCTAGCCTTAACCTAACACGCTTCTAAAGGAAAGCGATAGTTCAGCAGAAGCACGGCCTCATGGTTCTCACCGCCATGTAGAGATGGCCGAAAGTAATCTTAAAGCTGGCCCTTGGTCCTCTATTCCCCTGGGGGAAAGTGATGGGCCGACAGAGGCATGTCCTTAGGGGCGTCCTCAAGCTCCCTGGGCCTAAGGAGAGGACCATTAACGTGAGAGTCCTCAGGCCGTATTTTAAGGAGAAGTCTAGGACTAGGGGAGACAGGCTTTACGTCTGGGCCGAATTCCAGATAACGGCCACGGTGGAAGAGGACGATTATTATGTGCTCCTGAGGGCTAGGGACCTCTGGAAGCTCCTTACTTTCGCCTCTATCAGGCTGAATAGGCTAGCCCTGAGGATGGGGCTCACGGTCCCTGTGGGGGACGAGCTCTTAGAGGACGTGATAGGCCAGCTTAGGGAGCTCCTGAGAGAGGCCAGGACGGTCCTGGGGAAGCCTGAGCCTAGGCCCAGGCCCGTGGTCGTGAGACTAGGCCATGAGGCTGAGCCTGAGGCCGAGGAATGGTAGAGGCCTGGGCTGGGTTCCAGGGGAATTGTCTTCTTCTAAGGCCCTGTGGGTTATTCTATTGCCTAAGCCTATGCCTGAGGCCCTTTAGGTCCTGAATTCCTGACCAGGCCTAGGGCTAACTTAGCCTTAATAGCCGTGAGGTCTTGTGGTTGCTTGGCCTCAGAGATATATTAGAGGCCAGGCATAGCTGGGCTCCTTTCTCCCCGGGAGAATTAGCGATGACGATGACCCTGGGAAAATATAGAGGCTGAGGCCATAGCTGGCTCCCTAAGCCTTAGGTCCTAGCTCAGAGGGGGCCCTCTCTTTCATTCATTCCTTACTTCTAGGCCAGGGAGAGTTCAAGAGCCCTGGGTCCTATTCTCCTGAGGACCAGAGGCCTATTCTCCTGGGAGCTGGGCTACTTTCTCCAGGGGAACAATAAGGAGCCAGCTCTGGGCTCCTCTTGGCCGAGAGAGGCCCAAAGCTGGGCCTAAAAGTTAGTCGTTCCGTCCGCCAGCCGTATAGGGGAGATTAACTAGAGTAGCCTCTTGGGGGCCTGGCTAATGGTGAGACCATAGACCTAGCTGGACGGTCTCTCTAGGCCTCTCCTAGGTCCTCTGGCCCCTAGGGCCTCAAAATGAGGTCCTTACCATGCCGGCTCCCGTTCAGCCCCTAAGTTTAGGTCCCTTAGAGCTTCCTAAACGTGGCCCCCTTAGGGTATTCTATCCTAAACTATACTTGGGGAGCTCCTCTTTCCTTTCTCCTGAGGGCTAGGAAGCCACCAGGGGAAGCTCCTATTTCGTGCTCCTTTCAGCCGGAGGGGCCAGATTTGAGCTCCCCAATATTAGCATGGGCCGGGTTTTTGGCACAAAACGAGACTCGCCAGCCAGAGGTTAAGAAATGGCCGAGAGGCCAGGTCTCTCTGTTCTACCCTAATCATATTTCTCTCTGGTCTAATATAATCCCCCATCCGTTTCACCATGCCAGAGCTGGCCGTGAGTTGGTCAGACCGAGGAGCTCAAAGCTGGGCTCTTTAGGCTAGAGGACCTTAAGCTGAGCTCCTTTATTATCTCCCAGGAGATAAGGGTGCCCCAATTTCTTAACTTTTGAGTTTGGCCGGGATGTCCCAGGGTAGCTAGGAGAGGCCTAAGCTGAGGGCCTCTAGCCGTGAGAGCTATGGGGTTAAGCCTAAGGCTAACTGTGGGCTCTAAAACCCGGAGCCTCAGGCCTAGAGGGGCCGAGATCGTAAGCTGGCTAAAATGAGAGCTTAGCTCCGTAAGCTCTCAAAACTGAGGGGCGTTCGCCCATCATAAGGGGAACTGCCCCCACCTAAGAGCTACGGGAGCATTATCCGGGCCACATTATAGGGATCAGGAAGCCGTGCGAGGGGCCTAGGGGGCTGGACCAGGGTCCTAACCGAGCATAAACTTAAGGTAGTGGCTAGGCTAGGGATAACCGGATGGTAGCCGTATATGTCCATCTCTCAGGCCGAGATGCTGAGCAGCCTTAAGGAAAGCTCACGAAGCCTTAAAAGAGCGATTGAGTCAGAGGAAAGGGGTGAGGGGCATGAGTAACTATCACACGGCCTATCCGCCTTATGCTTACCCGACTCAACCTGTTAAGCGCTTACGCATCTTCACGCGTAAGATACTCTATGCGGTCATCCTCATCGCCGTGGTGGCTGGCGTCTCGGGCGGTGTTATTTATTATCAGTTTATCTTGCCGCATGTCCGATTAACATCATGGGAAATTGTGCTAGTTGATGATAAGCCAGCCCTCAAAGTGGGCTTCCGGACAAATGTCTTTCCAATACTAGTGAAGCTCATAGGGCCTGATAGGAAGACTGTGATTGATGAAGCTCGTGCTGAGATACCCGAGGATATTCCCGTCATCCTCTACTTACCAGTGTTAGGCGAGGAAGTAGCTAACGTGGTGCCTGGAACCTATTATCTGCGCTTCATCTACAAGGATAAGGTGGTGCTCTATGAATCAGTGGACGTGAAGCTTGGCCTTGAGATCGTGAGTGTAGCCGTTGATACCGATTACTTTCCCAAGACGTTCTCCTATCCTGGTGGCTGGTATATCACGGGGGTAAACATGACCGTTAAGAACACGGGCAATTCTCCTGTTAGAATCAATAACGTTCATGTTATAGGAGAGAGCGGGAGTGCGCGTTTCTGGCTCAGGCGAGCGATCGTCTTGGAGCCCGGGCATCAAGCCCTCATCTCCGCTGAGGTAAGTGATCAGCGGAGTGCTGTTTACTTGGGGGGTGTTGGCACATATGAGGTAGAGGTATCCTTAGAGTTGGGTCCCCGAGCGTTCTCGCACCGTGTTAAGGTCAGGGCACCAGCTCCGAGGCTTGTGGTTGAGGACCTAAAGTTAGGTGTATATTTCAGTATATACGCTGAGGCATGGCGTCTCAATAACATAACCCTCACCATCAGGAACACGGGAACATGGACGATCTACGTTTACGCTATTGAGGTCGTTGTCGTCGAGCTTCAGGCCTCAGATTCTTATAGGTTTTTTGATCTAATTATGATAGAACCCGGAGAGATAAAGACCATCTATGCGGACCTCTACATCAAGATACCTCAACCCGGGGGGTATAACGTGACCATCTCTCTAGATTTAAGCCCGGATAGCTGGCTCGTCAAAACGACATTGGAAATCAAGGCTCCTCTTATCACAATAAAAGACGTGTCCTTTTCGCTCAGATACTATGAATACACAGATGAGTGGGAGCTGGTCTACGTCACCGTTACTCTTGAGAACACAGGCGAGGCTGATGGCTACGTTTATGAAATCTGGGTAGAGATAGAGGGGGTGGATGAGAGCTACGATTACTTTGGCGGTGAGCTCATCAGACCGGGAGAAACTAAGACGCTAACAGCTTACGTATACATCTGGATAGAGCAGCCTGGCACGTATAACGTTACGGTCAAGGTGGATCTCGGCTTCACGACCATCACGTATGAGACCGTGCTCACCGTCGGCTGATAGTCTTACTCCCTGATCTATCCATCCGGGCCGCATCATGGGGGATTAGCGAGGAGCTCCTTGGCTGGGGCCATCCCCTTACCCCAGCCGGCCATCCAGGAGAGGGGTAAGGGGCCATCATGCGAGAGGGCTGGGTGGGCTAGCCCGACCAGGCCAGGGAGAGGCCCTCACCCTTACCCCTGATGTCCTGAGAGGCTTGGGGTAAGGGAGAACATTACCCGGAGCCTCAGGCCAGCTCAAGGCCTCAATTCATATTCTATCCCCATCCCCTTACCCCTCTATCCTCTTCCTCTTAGGGGTAAGGGGCTCTATGTGCTAGGCTAAGCCGCCTCATAGAAAAAGCCCGTTCAGGATCGTGAGCTGGGAGCTCCCAGGCCCCCAGCGATAGGGTTAGGGGGGCTCATCCACCTCGCCCTCTATGAAAGCCAGCCATAGTGGAAGCCACCTGAGGAGCTCAGCCCACCGTCTCCCGGCAGCCTGACGCCTGACCCGGGCCGGGAGTTTTCTCAAGTCCTGAGGGCCATAGCCTCTACGCTTCACCAAGCCCCATCGGATATATTTAGCCAGGCGCCTATACACCACGCTCGGAGAACGCCCAAAGGCCCTCGCAATTTGGTTGATGGAGTAGCCCAACCGATAGAGGACCTGATAGGCTACGGCCTCTCTTGAGCTCACGGCTCGCCTCGGCCTGGCTGGCTTCCTCGGTTTAGCTGGCCTATACGTGAGGTAATCCTGAGGAGCCCGGCCTCTCCGGCACCTTGAACGCCTTAGTCTCTGGAGCTCAGCCAGGGCCACTATGCGCCCCACGAGGCCATGTCCTATATCGGCCATGATGATCACTTCTATAACATGAAATTAGCCAGCGCCCACGGATTGGGGTCGGCTACTAGGCCCGCCAGCCATAGGATATACCAGATGAGGCCTTGCCAATCTCCGTGCCTGAAGACCTCTATGGGGAAGACCCAATACCGCTCCTTGTGATAATGGCACGTCGGCCCCTCATAGACATACGCCCGGTCGAGTTCTCTGAGGAGCACTCGTCCTGTCTGCCACAGGATAGCCTTGTCGAGGCTATACGGGAGCTCCCGGTCGAGCCAAGCCACTATTATGTAACGGTCAGGATCATGATCCTCGGCATATTTCAGCTTAGATGGAAGAACCCTAACACCACGCTCCTCTATGGCCCTCAAATCCAGCTTATCCGTGCCCGTAACCTCTACCTCAGCCACCAGCTCTCCATGAAAGCGTATTATCACATCTGGATCGTGAGCCTTGGACTTGTGCCTCTTCCTATTCACATCAAAGCCCGGTGAGAATTGTAATAAAGCACTCCTGAGGGCGTAGATGGTGAGGCGTTCCCTGGGCTTGCCACGCTCAATTAGCTCCCTCTTAAAACGTTGCCTAATCTCCTTAAGTTCTTCCGGCGTCCTGGGCTTGAAA
>NJEJ01000038.1 GCA_002255025.1 Candidatus Bathyarchaeota archaeon ex4484_135
AAGCTGTACTCGGCCGTGGAGTCGGATGAGGACCCCGAGGCCTCCATATCCGAGATAATGAGGGCCTACGAGGTCCGCGAGGAATGGGCCGTCCAGCTCGTGAGATCGATATGCATTAAGTGCCTCGAGGGCTTTAAGGAAACGCTGTCCAAGCTCGGGATAGAATTTGACCGCTGGGATTGGGAGAGCGACCTCCTCTGGAGAGGTAAGGTCTCTGAGGTCTTGGCCCGTTTGGAAGAATCAGGATTCGTCGAGATAAGGGGAGGAGCCCTCGAGCTCGATGCCGACAGCGTGGCCGAGAGGTTCGGCCTCAAGGAGGAGCTAGGCCTCTCAAGCACTTTCAAGGTGCCTCCCCTGACGCTCACCAGGTCAGACGGCACGACGCTCTACGTGGCCAGGGACATAGCTTACACGCTTGAGAAGTTCGAGGACTCAAATGCAGATGAAGTCATCAACGTCATAGGGGCCGACCAGAAGCTGGCCCAGATGCACATCAAGATAGCACTCCACGCCATGGGGGAGCACGAGAAGGCCCGCAAGCTCGTCCACTTCTCCTACAGCCTAGTCAGGATACCCGGCACGAAGATGTCGTCTAGGAGGGGCCGCTTCATAACTCTCGACGGGCTGATGGAAGAGGCCGTGGCAAGGGCTTACGAGGAGATACCCAAGCACTCGCCTGACCTGCCGGAGGCCGAGAGAGCTAAGGTTGCTGAGGCCGTCGGCATAGGAGCCCTCAAGTTCGCCCTCCTGGCCCAGGACCCAGATAAGGAGGTCGTGTTCACCTGGAACAGGGTGCTCAACTTCGAGGCCAACTCGGCCCCCTACGTCCAGTACACGCATGCGAGGGCCTGCAGCATCTTGAGGAAAGCAGGCAGGGAGCCCGAGCAGCTAGACTACGGCCTCCTCAAGCACCCGCTCGAGCGTGAGCTCGTGTTGGCTGTAGCACGCTTCCCAGAGGTCGTGGCGAACGCCGCTGACAGCCTGAGGCCCGACGCGGTGGCCAACTTCGCCGTCTACCTCTCGGACAAGTTCAATTCCTTTTACGCTAGCCTCCCGGTCCTCAGGGCCGAGCCCAAGGGCTTATCTGACGCTAGACTGGCCCTCGTGAAGGCCGTGAGAATCGTCCTCAGGAACGCCCTGGACCTCCTGGGCATAGAGGCACTAGAACGCATGTAGCAGGCTCATGCTTAAATGCCCTACGCCCGCCCCGTAGGCGGTGTCAGGACGTGACGCTTGAGGAAGAAATCGAGGAGGAAATGGAGGCCGGGGAGGAGAAGCCAGAGGTCAAGGTGGCCGCGGCCGTCGCGGTCAGGTGTCCGCACGAGGAGAAGCTCGATGCCATAATAGTGATTTACGAGGACGGCTCCATGGAATTCATCTGCCCCCTCGACGTGGCCAACGAGTGCGACCACGAGTGCCCGTACAGGGTGCTGACCTGAGGGAGGCGTGAGGCTTAAGCACCACAAGGGGCCGTTAAGGCGGTGGAAGGATGGCCAGGAAGGTAGCAATAGTAACCGGCATACCGGGCGTGGGGAAGACCACCGTCTGCAAGGAGACAGAGGCCCTAGCGGCCCAGGAGGGCATAAAGCTGAAGGTCTTGAACTTCGGGGACGTGATGGTCGAGATAATGGAGAGATCCGGCCGGCCGCTGCACAGGGATAGGCTAAGGAAGATGGACATCAGCTCCCAGAAGGTAATCCAGGCCCAGGCGGCCGCCAAGCTCGCGAAGGCCATAGAATCGGCGGATGAGCACGTGATAATAGACACGCACATGATAATCAGGACCGGGACGGGCTACCTGCCCGGCCTGCCCAAGCACGTCCTAGATGTCCTAAAGCCCGATTTCCTAGTCCTCATAGAAACGGACCCGGAGGAGATAGCGGCCCGCAGGACCAAGGACCTTGCTGCTGGCGAGAGGCTTAGGGACGTCAGGGTCATGGAGGAGCTGAAGGAGGAACTGGAGTTCTCACGTATGGTGGCCTCGGCCTGCTCCGTCCTGACGGGTGCACCGGTCGTCATAATAAAGAACCCGACGGGAGGCCAGAAGGAAGCTGCTAAGGCCCTCCTAGAGCTCTTTAGGGGGTAGGGCCTGCTTGCCGTGGCCCATACCGACATCCACTTACCTGGCCGTCCTAGCGGCCCTCGGCATGACGGTCCTCAACATAGCCCTGAACAGCTTGCTGATAGACAAGAAGAAGCTCGCCAGGCTCAGGCAGGAGTTCAAGGAGTACGAGAAGCTGTTCAAGAAGGCCCTCAGGGCCAAAGATGAGAAGGCGAGGCTTAAGGCCGAGAGGAGGTTCAAGAAGAGGCTTGCCCACTTCGAGAAGATAAGGAGCGAGCTCATGTGGGAGCAGTCTAAGGCCTTCATATCCATGGTCGTCAGCCTGTTCATAATCCTGTTCGTCTTGATACCCTACTTCGGCCAGAGGACGACCATAGCCTACCTGCCCATAGGCCTCCAGAGGCCTGGCGTCTCTCTCAGCTTCGTGTTCTGGTACATGATATGCGGCCTGGCCTTCGGAACACTTATACAGAGGGCCTTCGGTATCAGCCTGACCGAGTAGGAGATGGATAGCCATGCCTAGGCCAGCCCTACGGTCCAGGAGCCTGAGGAGGGTTAAGGTCAGGACGCCGGGCGGGAGGGTGGTCATCCACTACGAGCGTAGGAAGCCCAGCCTAGCGAGGTGCGGCATCTGCGGTGCCGTACTCTCTGGCGTGCCGAGGGAGAGGCCATCTAAGCTCAGGAAGCTAGCCCACACGGAGCGGAGGCCAGAGAGGCCCTACGGTGGCGTGATATGCCCGAGGTGCCTGAGGAGGGGCCTGATAAATGCGGTCAGAACCCTCAGGTCGCCCCAGCCAGCGAGCTGAAGGCAAGGCCAAATTAGTGATATGTATTTCTGGCCTCTCAGGGACGGGCAAAAGCACTATAGGCCGTGAGCTGGCCAGGCACTACGGCCTCAGATACGTATCTGGTGGCGAGGCCCTCAGGAAGAAGGCCCGTGAGCTGGGCTATCGCCCTTCCGGCCCGGGCTGGTGGGAGGGGCCAGAGGGCATGAAGTTCATGGAGGAGAGGCTGAAGAACCCGAGGTTCGACAGGGAAGTAGATGAGTGGCTCATGAGCTTAGCGGAGGAAGGCGACGTGGTCATAGACAGCTGGACGATAGCCCAACTCTTCAAGAGGTCCAGCTGCCTAAAGGTATGCCTCTACGGCTCCGAGGAGGTCCGGGCGAGGAGGGTGGCTGGCCGGGATGGCGTTTCGCCCGAGGAAGCCCTAAGGGCCCTGAGGAAGAAGGAGGAGAAGACCAGACAGATATACGAGCGTATATATGGCTTTGACCTCTGGGACCTGAGCCCATATGACCTGATAGTAGATACGGACAACCTTAGCCCCGACGAGGTCATAAGGGCCGTGAAGGCCGTGGTAGAATCCATGGTGGCGAGGGGCGAGTTCCGCTAATATAGGTCCCTCAGGGCCCCTCTAGGAGGCGAGGTGAGGCGAGGTGCCAGCCATAGAGGTCGGCCGGATCTGCGTGAAGATAGCTGGCCGCGAGTCAGGCCGGAAGTGCGTCATAGTGGACATAATTGACGATAACTTCGTCTTAGTGACGGGCCCAAAGGCCCTGACGGGCGTGAAGAGGAGGAGGGCAAACATAAAGCACCTCGAGCCGACCGAGCTGAAAGTGGAGATAAGGCGTGGTGCCGATGACGAAGAGGTCATGAAGGCCATAGAGGAAGCTGGCCTGAAGGAATGGATGGCGGAGCCCGTCAAGCCGAAGCTCAAGCCCTTCTAGAGGCCCGTCCTTATGCCAGCCTTCTTGATGAGTTCTATGAAGTCCTCGAGGATGAGGCCTGATACTCGTTGAGCCAACCTTATATCGCTTGTTTCAACATAGAGTTCCAAGGCAGCTCTTAATCTTGGCGGTTGAGACCTTATGAAATTCCAATCAGCCATCTCCCGTCTTAACCGCCGTGCCTTACGCTCATATTCTTCCCATTTACGTCTGAGCTCCTCAGGAACCACGATCTCCCCCGACGTGCCTCTTTCCGCCTTGCCTCTTTCTCCATGCCATATCGAGTCGGCAGCCGTTCTAATTAAGGATTGACCGGCCGTGCTGCCACACGCTAATAACTGCCCTCGGGCCGCACGTGATGGCCATGGAGCTCAAGCCACCTTGGGCGGTGGAGAGGAAGATGCTGGTGAAGGCTGAGGACGAGACGGACCCGAGGTACGGCTACAAGCCGGAGGAGCGGCCCTTAGACGAGTACATACGCTTAGGCGTCATAAACTTGGACAAGCCACCTGGCCCGACCAGCCATGAGGTGACGACCTGGGTGAAACGCATCCTGGGTGTGAGGAAGGCCGGGCACGGGGGGACCCTTGGGGCCCTGTGGGCCGGGGAGATCCCCGAGTGACCGGCGTGCTGCCCGTGGCCCTCGAGGACGCCGCCAAGTCCCTGATGGCCGTGTTGAACGCGGGCAAGGAATACGTGGCCGTCATGAAGCTCCACGGTGACGTGCCGAAGTCGAGGATAAAGGAGGTCATGTCTGAGTTCATCGGGCCCATTTACCAGAGGCCTCCCGTCAGGGCGTCCGTCAAGAGACGCCTCAGGACGAGGACCATATACGAGCTCGAGGTCCTCGAGATAGAAGGCCGCCTGGTCCTGTTCCGAGTCGCCTGCGAGGCTGGGACCTACGTGAGGAAGCTCTGTGTGGACATAGGGAACGCCCTGGGCTGTGGTGCCCACATGCAGGAGCTGAGGAGGACCAGGGTGGGCTCCTTCACGGAAGACGATGCCGTGACGCTCCACGAGCTATCGGAGGCCGTCTACCTCTGGCGTGAGGAAGGCGATGAGAAAGCCATAAGGCGTGTGGTGAGGCCTATGGAGCACATGCTCGCTATCCTGCCCAAGATAGTGATACGTGATTCGGCCGTAGATGCCATATGCCATGGTGCCCAGCTAGCTGCCCCGGGCGTGCTGAGGTTGAGCGATGGCATAAAGCCTGGCGACATGGTCCTCATAACGACCTTGAAGGGCGAGGCCGTGGCCCTGGCCGAGGCCCTCGTGTCCAGCAGGGAGATACTGGCCATGAGGAAGGGCATAGTGACCAAGACCCTCAGGGTCCTCATGAGGCCCGGCACTTATCCCAAGATGTGGGTCTCGCGTGAGGAGGTCGTGAAGGATTGAGGGCCAGGGCCGGGAGGCATGACCACTACTACGTCAGGAGGCCTTCTTCGCCCCTGAGGCTGGGCCTGATAAGGGCCCGCCTAAGGGACCGTTACTTCGAGTTCCTGACGGCCTCGGGCGTCTTCTCCAAGCGTAAGATCGACTTGGGCACGAGGCTCCTTATAGAAGTCATGGACCTGCCCGAGGAAGGCCTCGCCCTCGACGTGGGCTGCGGTTACGGTGCCATAGGCATAGTCGCTGCCGCCATAAGGCCGAAGCTCAAGGTTATCCTCACGGACGTGAATGAGAGGGCCATCTGGCTGGCCAAGAAGAACGTGGAACGCAACTTAGTCGGCTCGAATGCCGAGGTCAGGCAGGGCTTCCTCTACGAGGCCGTTGAGGGTCTGCAGTTCGACGTCGTACTGTCCAACCCGCCCATAGCAGCCGGCATGAAGGTCGTGGAAGCCCTGATAAGAGGAGCCCACGAGAGGCTTAAGCCGGGAGGCTCGCTCCAGATAGTGGTCAGATCTAAGCTGAGCACGAGACCAAAGGCTTTCATGGAGAATTCCTTCGGCCACGTGGAGATAGTGGCCCGGAAGAGCGGTTACAGGGTCTTCCGGTCCTTTAAGGAGTAGGGGCAACTCCTAAATATGCGGGGCCTCGCCCGCCCAGCGGTGGGTGAGATGGGCGAGGCCCAGGAGTTGAAGAAGAAACTCCAGGCCGCCATAGATGCCTTCAGGGACGAGCGTATAAGGTGGTTCGTGGGGAAGAGCAGGTCCCTCGTGGACTCTGGCCTGGTATCGCTAGAGAAGATGGACGAGCTCGTCAGGTACCTACTGAGGGACGAGATAGAAAGGCACCTCATAATGCGTGAGATAGAGACCAACGGCCCCCTCACGGTCCCCGAGCTGGCCCAGAGGACTGGCGTGAGCCCCGAGCGTGTGGAAGAACACGTGAAGGTCTTGTGCGTAGTAGGCGAGCTTATACCGTCTGGCGAGAAAGAAGGCTCAACGGCTTACGCCCTGAGAGCGCCCGTCGATGAAATCATGAAGGAGCGGAGGATATGTCCCTGTGAGACCGTGGTGGCTCTGCTCCACAGGCTCTTAGGCCTGTGGGGTGGTGGAGGTGGCCGGGAGAAGCAGGCAGGGTAGCTCAGGCGATTTCGAGCCCCTCATAGTGGCCTTCTGCTGCAACTGGTGTTCTTATGCCGGTGCCGACCTGGCTGGGACAAGCCGCTTAGAATACCCGACGAACGTCCGCATCATAAGGGTCATGTGCTCTGGCCGTGTTGACCCAGTTTTCGTCCTAGAGGCGTTTAAGCGTGGTGCAGATGGCGTCCTCCTGACGGGATGCCATCCCGGCGACTGCCACTACATAGATGGCAACATGAAGGCTGAGATGAGAGCCCGCTACATAAAGATGTGCCTCGAGGAAATAGGCCTCGAGCCAGAGCGTTTCAGGCTTGAGTGGGTATCGGCCTCAGAGGGCGTCAGGTTCGCCCAGCTCATAAAGGAGTTCACCGAGACCGTCAGGAAGATAGGGCCAAACCCGCTGAAGGGTGGCGAGACATGAGCGAGGAGATGAGGGCTAAGCTGAGGGCGGCCTTCGAGGCCTTCTCGAGCGAGAGGGTCCGCTGGCTGTTGGGCAGGTCCAGGCACATAGCCGAGGTCGGCAAGCTCAAGCCAGAAGAGACCAGGGAGCTCATCAGATCCATCTTGGCCGAGGAGCTCGAGAGGGGGCTCATAGTGAGCGAGCTGAAGGCCAACGGCCCCCTCACGGTCCCCGAGCTGGCCCAGAGGACGGGCTTGCCTAAGCGTAAGATAATGTGGCACCTCATATGCATGATGAAGGAAGGGCGTGTCGCCATCCGGGGCAAGAAGGGCGACTACTACGCCTTCTCGGTCCCCTGAGCTACCAACAGGGGGATGCCAGGTGGGCGAAACCGGCGTGAAAATGGCCGAGGTAAAGGCCAGCTACTGCGTGCAGTGCGGTAAGTGCTCGGGCAGCTGCCCAGCTGCCAAGTTCCTCGAGATGAGGCCCAGGAAGGTAGTACTCATGTACCACTTAGGCATGGTAGATGAGCTGATCAAGTCGGGTTGGATGTGGATGTGTGCGGATTGCCTGGCCTGTGAGGAGAGGTGCCCGTACGAGGTCGGGCCCCACAGCCTGATAATGGAGCTGAGGGCCTATTGTGCCCGCAAGGGGCTGAAGCTGCCCGCCTACTACAGGCAGGTGGCGAGCAACATCACCAAGACGGGGTTCGTCCAAGAGCCCGTGAGCATAAGGACCAGGGCCCGCAGGCGTGTGGACAGGAGCTCCCTAGGGCTGCCGGAGCCCAAGGGCCCCTCCCGCCTGGAGGATTTTGCCGAGAAGGTCAGGAAGCTCCTGGAGGTGAGCATGTCATGAAAGTGCTCTTGTTCCTCGGCTGCACCGTCCAGACGGAACAGTACGCTTACGAACTCTCCGTGAGGAGCGTCCTGCCCAAGCTGGGCGTGGAGCTCATCGACATGCCCGAGTCGAACTGCTGTGGTTACCCGGTGAAGAGCATCAGCCCGATGGCCTGGGCCTACATGGCTGGCAGGCTGATGGCCATAGCCGAGCGTGAAGGCCTCCCGCTGTTGACCCTCTGCAACGGCTGCCACCTCAGCCTCACGGAGCTGAAGTGGGCCCTGACCGAGCAGCCCGATTTATTAGACAAGTTGAACGAGCTGCTCGAGCCAGAGGGCCTAAAGCTGGAGGGGAAGACCGAGGTAATCCACGTGCTCGAGCTCCTCTACGAGAGGCTGGGGCCCGAGGCCATAAGGGAGCACCTGGCCCGGGAGCTGAGGGGCCTCAGGCTGGCGGCACACTATGGCTGCCACTTGCTCAGGCCCAGCACGCTCGGGAGGCCAGATGACCCAGAGAACCCCAGGAAGCTAGACGAGCTCATAGAGGCCCTAGGTGCCTCGCCCGTGGATTACCCAGGCAAGCTGGACTGTTGCGGCTCCGGCTTAGCCCCGTTCCACGGCCGGGAGGCCATGAAGATGGTCGGTTGGAAACTCTTAGAGGCCAAGAAGGCTGGTGTTGATGCCCTGGTCGTGATGTGCCCGTTCTGCATGAAGATGTTAGATGGCAAGCAGACCGTTGCAAGCAGGCTGGTAGGCCAAGACGTAGGCCTCCCGGTCGTGTACTACACCCAGCTCCTCGGCCTGGCCATGGGCATGTCGCCGGGGGAGCTGGGGCTTGAATTGAACTTAAGTCCCGTAGAGAGGCTGCTCGCGAAGATGGGGGTGAAGATGTGAGCGGTGAGAGGCCGAGGGCGGCCTTGGTCGTGGGCGGCGGGGTAGCTGGCATCCAGGCGGCACTTGACCTGGCGAGCAGGGGCATCCACGTCTACTTGGTCGAGCGTTCGCCCAGCATAGGCGGGCACATGGCCCAGCT
>NJEJ01000039.1 GCA_002255025.1 Candidatus Bathyarchaeota archaeon ex4484_135
GAAAAACAAGGTGAAAAATGAAATTGAAACTAAATATGTATCTAGAGAGTTAGACGCGCTAATCGCCAACCAGGCGTGCATGACATTAGTGGAAGTAGTGAAGACTAGAGATTTCTCAAGAATCCCACGATCCTTAGAAGAACTGTCAAAAAAGCTATGGGCGGTTCTAATGTTTAACGCGTGGATGGGATATCCAATTGACACGTTCATTATGATATTGTGTTGCTGCAATTGTTGGCTAAAAGCCTTAGAAGGAAGTAGCCTCGAACATAAGTTGTACGATTATACCTACGAGGAGCTTAAAAACCTCAATATAGTCCCTAGTGAAGAATTAGACCCCCTTGTCGAGACCGTCGAACTATGTGGAATAACGGTAAACATTTCTCTTTGTGAGAGACTTTACGACGAACTTCGTGAGAAGCTCGATGAACTTCGTGGAAGGCAGTTGAGTTAACCTCTATGGTATTTCAAAGCTTACCTTGACTAAGCGGGCTATACTTTCAGGCATCCCTTTTCATCTTCCACTCACCATTGGTGCACGATAACGCTTTTCACCTACTAATCCTCAGGGCTTATTTCGTGACTTTAGAACCACTGTGCCCGCTTCAGTATAGCCCTCAAGTACTTCATAAACTTCGGCACATATCGCTCAGCTACTCTAGCTTTCTCTAAGTAGTGTTGTGCTCCTACGCTTCTAGGGCCACGTCCGTGGATGAAGTCGGCCACGCTCTCGGGTATACCAAGCTCGATCATTTTCGTATAAGACCACTTACGCACGTATTTGGTCCTCACGAGACCATGATTATTTGCGTATTGCCATACACGCCGCCTGGATAAGTGCGATCGGGGGCTAGCCTTTAGCTCCTCGATTATGGGGAGTAGCTCGTTTGGGAAGCAGGCGAAGAAGCACGCCTTTGAACTCCTTATCAGGCCTAGCGTATAGCGACAGAAGCCCTCAGCTACCTGGAGTTTCTTCTCATCCCAATTGTTTAAAAGCTCTATGGCGTGCTCTGAGCGAACCCCGCAGGCCACTAGAAGCCATAGGGCCTTGTACTTGGGCGGGGCGTACCTAAGCTTCTTAAATGTCTCTTCAATTTCAGCGTCAGTAGGCACCTTGAGGTCTACGCCGATTTGGACCTTGGGGATAGCGGCTCTGAGGGAGTCTAAGAATGCCTTTGGAAAGCCTAATACACGCTCATATAGGTTTAGGAGGTTCCTTAGAGCCCTATCGAGGTGCTGTCGGCCTCTCTTACAAGCCTTGAACATCTCTATCACGTCCTGCGGCGTGCGTATAGGCCTCATGTATTTGTCTAGATAACTCACGCACTTCTGAGTATATTCTTCACTCTTCCCGTTTTCTCGCATCCAATCTATGAGCGTGGTCTTAACCTCATCATTCCAGACGATGACCAGGCCTGTCTTAGGCTCGGTCCCTATTCCTGTGGACTGACCTGTGAGAACCTGTCTCAGGAGTCTATCGGCTCTAGCGTAATGCTCAAGCCAGCCCATGCCGTCACAGGCCTCAACTTTAGGCGCTTTTAAGGCTGCATGATGAGTATTTCCTCCTTCAGAGGAGAGGTATGTGAAAGTGGAGCTCGTTGTTCCAGAGGAAGCCTCAGGCCCGCCCCTTTGACCTGGCTCGGGAACCCCCGCACCAGTGGAGAAGCCCCTAAGGGGAGATTTAAATTTTGAGCAACACTCAAACCACACTCCTCAGCCCACGAGCCCAACGGTAAAGGCATTCTGGCCTGCTCGTGTTAAGCATTGTTGAGCAAGCCCCTCCCCATTACTGCAGAAGATGTGCCAAGGTTTAAGATGAACACATGTTGTCCGCTTTCGTGGCCTCCGCACATACGTCCTCTTATCAATTTCAGTCTCGAGTTACAGCTATTTTGATATCTGTTCAGCCTTCTTAGTCTGCTCATCCAGGCTTTTGCTCGTGCTTACCCTGAGGACTGAGTGGCATAAGGTGCTGACGCAATCTCCAACATCGATCTTCAGCCCGGCCTCTAGGGCCCTCATGGGGGCTGGGCTTACCCCGCTAGGTGCTTTTTCAATTTGGCCTCTAGCATTTCCTTGGGCATTGCACCTATTATCCTGTCCACCAGGGACCCGTTCTTGAAGACCAGGAGGGTCGGTATGGCCCTTATGCCGTATCTCCTGGCCGTCTTCGGGTTCTTATCCACGTTCAGCTTGCCGAACTTTATGCGGCCTGCGTACTCTCGGGCCAGCTCCTTTATTATGGGGGCCAGGTAGCGGCAGGGAGGGCACCAGGGTGCCCAGAAGTCCACGACCACCAGCCCGCCTGATTTGACGAAAGACCTAAAGTCCTGATCCGTCAGCTCCACGGGCTTGTTAGTATTGCTTTTTTCCTTGCCCACGAGTTTCTTGAGGAGTTTCTTCATCTTCTTCAGCCTCAGCCTCTCCAACTCCTCGTCCGACATGTTCTTCCCCTCCCGTCTTGCGTACAGCAGGATTTAAGCAAGCCTTTTAGGACTAGGCATGATTCTACCATACGGTGGGCTGGGTGGCGTTTGGACCGGGGGCTGGCCCGGGCGAGGGACGTGTTGAAGCTGTGATAAAAAGGCTCTCGGCTCTCGCTGGCGTCTCCATGGTGATGATAGTCGGCCCAGGAGGTGAGGAAATCTACCGTTGGTACAAGACATCGGCCGATAGGCTCAGGATCGGGCTAGAAGCCAAGGATGTGCTCGAGCTGGTGGAAAAGGCTTCTTCCTTCCTCTCGAAGGCTGGTTCTGGCCCTCTGGAGGACATGATAATAAGGACGAAGGAGAACGTGGCCGTGATACAGGCAGCCGGTAATGCCTTCTTGGTGACCGTGGCCTATAGGTCAGCCAACCTGGCCCTCCTGCTCATAAGGTCGAGGATCACGGCTGAGGAGCTCTCCGGGATATTGGGGTGAGTTCCATGCGTGAGGTGCTCGAGACCTCCGTCCAAGAGGCCCTTAAATCAGGTGCTAGGTATGCTGAGGCCAGGATAAGCAAGGTCTTCTCGAACAGAATAGAGGTCAGAATAGGCCGTATTGAACGTGTAGTGCCCTCCATAGAAGTGGCAGGGAGCGTCAGGGCCCTGGCTAAGACATGGGGCTTCTCTTCAACCACTAAGCCGGACGAGGAGCACATGATTGAAGCCGCCAGGAGGTCGGCACGTGCGGCTAAGGTCCTTTCTTCTCTGCCTGGGCGGGAAATTGGCCTGGCTGAGGTCCTGACCGTGGAAGACGAGGTCGAGATGGGGGAGGTAGTGGACCCAAGGACTATACCAATAGATGAGAAGCTCGAGATCGTCCTGGCATGCGATGAGGCGGCCAGGTCTGTCGACGCCAGGGTGGTCATGACGGATTTCAGGTACGAGGACCAAGTGATCGTAAGAGCCTTCTCGAACTCGGAGGGCACTTACATCCGTGAGGCCTGTCCCTTCACGCACCTCAGGATGGCCATAACGGCCAGGGAAGGAAGCAACGTCCAGACTGTAACGGGCCGCCTGAGTGCTGCCGCTGGACAAGAGCTGATGGCCTACGGGGACCCCGTTGGCATGGCCGAGAGGCTGGCTAAGAGAGCTGCTGAGCTCCTATCGGCCAAGAAGGCCCCGAGCGGCAAGATGAGGGTCCTCGTGGACAACACCATATCGGGCCTCCTAGCCCTCTGCGTGGGCGTCATGTCCTCGGCAGAGCTGGCCTCCATGCCCGGGTCAGAGATGGGCCTCTTCCACGGCAAGCTGGGCCAGGAAGTGGCCAGTGATCTAGTCAACATAACGGATGACCCCATGGCCGAGGGCCTCACGGTGGCCATGGCCTACGACGATGAAGGCGTCAAGACGAAGCCCGTCAAGATCGTCGAGGGAGGCATCCTGAAGAACTACCTGCACTCCCGTTCCACCGCTTTCCTCATGGAGCATGAGCCGAACGGGAGGGCTAGGGCCTCAAATGCCCTCTTGACCCCCACGCCTCTCAACACGAACACAGTCATGGAGCCGGGGGACAGGAGCATCGAAGAGCTCTTGGAGGAGCTCAAGGACGGCCTTTACGTGGTCGGCCTCGTGGGGGCCACGGTTGGGGGCATCATCCACTGCGATTGCGAGGCAGCCTACAGGGTGGAGGGCGGCCAGGTCAAGGAGGCCTACAGGTCCGTTAGCCTGACCTTCGACCTCCTGAGGGACCTCAAGAAGATAGAGGCCGTGGGCTCGGACTTCGATGTCGTATCCCTCAGGCTCAGCTCGGGGGAGGCTTCTTACCAGGTGTGCGGCGGTGGCCCTCACGTCTTATTCAGCGAGCTGACCGTGGGGTGATATGGGTTGTTCGAGGACCTCCTGTCCTATTGCCACAAGGCCCTGAGCATCTGCGAGGCCGAAGGAGCCATCGAGGCAGAGGTGTTCGCCTTAGCTAGGTCATCTACTTCCTTTAGCTTTTCCACTGTGGGAGGCGAGAGCTCTTTCGAGGCCTCGAGCACCACCAGGCTTGGGATAGCCATAAGGACCTTTAAAGAGGGCAAGATGGGCTTCTCATACACGACCGATTTATCAGATGAGGCCCTGAGGGAAGCCGCTAGGAGTTCTCTGAAGGCCTCCATGGACCTGCCGTCTTTCAAGGGCTTCCCGAGCCCCGGGAAGGCTCATAAGCTCTCCCTCTTTGACCGCGAGGTCGTGGAGCTGAGCGAGGAAGAATGCCTCGAGAGGCTCAGGTACCTCATGGACCACGCTGCCTCGGGCCGTAAGGGCCTGTCCATCCCCTCGGCCTGGTTCGGGAAGAGCATCGTCAGGTTCGGTGTGGTCAATTCCTCCGGCCTTGAGGCAGAAGACGTGGGGACCTTTGTGGGGGCCTCCCTGGCCGTCAGGGCCGAGGGAGCTCCGGCTCCCATAAGCTCGTCCAGGGTGAGGAGGAAGCTGAGCGACTTAGACCTAGAGGGCCTGGCCGAGGAATGTGCTTCCCTCTCCCTGCTCATGTCCGAGGCAGAGGAGGTAGAGCCCGGCAATTACGACTTGGTACTGAGCCCTGCCGTGGTGGCCGAGCTGGTAGCCTATGCCTTCGTGGGCTCGCTCAGGGCCGATAACGTGAGGCTCGGGACATCTGTCCTCAAGGACAAGTTAGGAGAGGAGATAGCATCGCCCGTCCTGAGCGTGTGGGATGACCCGTTCCACGAGCTAGGCCTCTGCTCCTTCGGCATAGACGACGAGGGAGTGCCCGCCAGGGCCAAGGCCCTCGTGGAGAAAGGGGCCCTCAAGTCCTTCATCTACGACTCCATCGAGGCTTCTGTCCAGGGCGTGGAGCCCACGGGCAACTGCGTCAGGTGGGAGCCACCCTTAATGGACCCGTTCTACCCGAGGGATTACAGGTTCAGGCCTAGCATCTACCCGATGAACTTAGTCCTTAGGCCGGGCCAGAAGACGCTTGAGGAACTCCTATCGGAGCTCGGGGATGGCATTTACGCTTACAGGTCCCTGTCCGGCTTCGGCATGAGACCTTCGGGCGAGTTCTCGCTCTACGTGCCAAGCGGCTTCCTAGTGGAAGAAGGCGAGGTAAAACGCGGCCTGAAGGGCTTCAGCCTCAGGGGGAACGTGTTCGACCTGTTGAAGAAGGTCGAGGATCTATCGTCTGTTCAGGAGCCCCTCCTGCCGTTCATGGCGGGCTTCTGCGTCATAATGCCCCATGTCTTGGTCAGGAGCGTGGAGATCAGCACATGAGGGAGAGCACATAAGAAGGCCTCAGGGGCAATCCCCCCGTGGCCAGGAGAAGCCCTTCGGGAGAAGCGGACGAGGTCGTAGAGAGGATATCAGATTACCTCAGCTCTACCTCCGGCGGGGCTAAGGTCATCTACGTCCGCAGGGAGGTCGTGGCCGAGCCCGAGTTAGGGCCGTCAGTCGATAGCATAGGCCTCCACGAACTCTTGGCCGAACGTCTCAAGGCCTGCGGTATAGAGAGGCTCTACAAGTTCCAGTACGGGGCCTACAGGGCCATAAGAGAGGGCCGGGATGTCTTCATAGTATCCGGTGCTGCCACGGGCAAGACGGAGGCCTTCATAATACCCGTGTTGGACGAGGCCCTTAAGGCGGGCCGTAGGTCCGCCATAATATATCCGACGAAGGCCCTGGCGAGGGACCAGCTGGCCAGGTTCGAGCGTTATTCCGTGCCTCTCCTCCTGAGGATGGCCGTCTTAGACGGCGATACGCCCGAGAAGGAAAGGCTGGCCATATACGAGAACCCGCCCGAGGTCCTCATAACGAACCCGGACATGATACACTTCAGCCTCCCCAGGTCCGCCCGCTTCAGGCGGTTGCTCAAGGGCGTGAAAACGCTCGTGCTCGACGAGGCCCACGTGTACGAGGGCTCCTTTGGCTCCCACGTAAGGATGATAATCGAGCGTCTGAAGAAGCTGCTCGGCCCAGATGCGAAGTTCGTGGCCAGCTCGGCCACCATAGGCAACCCCGGCGAGCTCGGCGAGCTGCTCTTCGACAGGCCCGTGGAGGTCATAGAGGGGACCAGCAGGCGGAAAGGCATAGCTTACCATGCCCTCGTCAGCTCCGGCACGTTGAGCAGGTGGACGGTGGCCTCAAGGCTGCTCTACCTGGCCTCGAGGGCTGGCCTGAAGTGCCTTGCCTTCGTGGACAGCCAGCAGATGTGTGAGGTCGTGGCCCGCATGGCGAGGCGTGATGGCGTGAAGGTCATGGTCCATAGGGCGGGCCTCCTGAAAGAGGAAAGGCGTGAGGTTGAGGACAAGCTGAAGTCCGGGGAGTTGGAGGCCGTCGTGGCCACGCCAACTCTGGAGCTCGGCATAGACATAGGGCTCCTGGACGCGGTCATAATGGTGGCCCCACCGCCCAGCTTCGCGAGGTACCTCCAGAGGGCTGGCAGGGCCGGTCGCCGCGGCAGGCCGGGCTACATATTCACCGTGTTGGCCGATGACCCCATAGACGCCTACTATGAGCGTGAGCCCGAGCGTTTTTTCGAGCAAGAACTCACGCCCGTGGTATTCGAGCCCTACAATGAGGAGATAGCGAAGATCCACGTCATAGCCATGGCCATGGAGCGAAGGGGACGCCTGAAGGTCGATGAGGTCCCGAGGGGCTGGGAGAAGGCCGTTCAGCTCTGCGTTGAGGAGGGCTACGCTGTCCTTAAGGCCGGGTGGCTCCTGCTGACTAGGAAGGCATTCAGGGAGTTCGGCTCCTACAGCCTGAGGAGTGCTGGCCGCGAGGTATCCATAATAGACCGGGCCCGGGGGGCCAGGATAGGAACCCGATCCCTGCCCATGGCCCTCCACGACCTGCACCCGGGTGCGGTATACCTACATCAGGGCCGGATCTACGAGGTAGAAGAACTCGACCTAGGCCGGTTCGTGGCCTACGTGAAACGCATGCCAGATGACCTGCCCTACTACACCCGGCCCGTCTACGAGGTGAACGTGACCGACCTATTGCTGACGGCCTTCAGGACGGTAAATGGCGTAGAGGTCGCCTACGGCTCGGGACGGGTGGAGAAGACCGTGCTGGGCTATACTATCAGGTACCTGTTCGGCGGGGAGGAAAGGCCCTCCGAGATGCCCATAGTGCCCTTGGAGGAGCCCATTTCCTGGTCTTTCAGGACCAAGCTCCTCTTGGCCCGCTACGGCGAGGTCGTCGAGCCAGAGGCCATACACGCCCTCGAGCACGCCGTAATACACGCCGCAAGGCCCGTGGTCGGGGCCGGGCTGAGCGACCTCGGGGGCGTGAGTTACCCGACGGGCCACGTGGTCATTTACGATGCCACCCCGGGCGGCTCGGGCCTATCGAAGCTATTGTTCAAGAGGCTCGAGAAGGCCCACAGGATAGCCTACGACATACTGGCCAACTGCGATTGCGAGGACGGCTGTCCCAGGTGCGTTTACGACCCGTTCTGCGGGAACAACAACCGCCTCCTGTCCCGGAAGGGTGCCCTTAAGCTGATTGATGCCGTCCTGAAGGGCCTTGTTAAGGCTCCTCTTGGCCTTGATATCATGGCTGGCGGTGGGCTACCGCTTGGGTAATCCTTATCTGTGTGCCCGCTCACGCAACGCCCGGCAGGGTTATAGCACATAACCGCGACGAAGGATGAAGTCGCGGCCTCTCGATATATTCCGTATGGCCAGGCCTAAATGACCCAAGCTGCGACTACTAGCATAAGCTGTGATGGGCATCTCGTTGGTAGCGATATCCTTCTCGCTCGTGGCCTTCTCCGATATCCTGCTAGAGAAAAAGGAGGGCCAAGAAATCTGAGAACCGACATGGAGATAAAAATAAAAAGATGTATGGTTCCTGGACCTCAGGCCCTCTTCCTGAGTATGAAGTAGGTCGGCAGGAAGCCCACGAGGAAGGACACTATCACGCCGCCCACCAGGCCGCCCTTGAGGGCACTGATCCTGGCTTCCTCGGTCCTGAGGGCCTCGTTTATCGTCTTGACCGTTACCTCGGCCGTGGTGGTCCGGCCGAGCTTGTCTATGACCGTGAGCCTTATGGTGTAGTAGCCGTCCGGCAGGCCGGTCGTATCCCAGGTGTAGCTGGTCAGGCCGGTGGCGTTTATCTTCTTGCCCGCCACCTCGAGCGT
>NJEJ01000040.1 GCA_002255025.1 Candidatus Bathyarchaeota archaeon ex4484_135
GTCAAGGCCGGGGTCTACGTGGTGGCCCGCCTGCTGCCGATATTCTACATCGGATACCACGTCCTGGGCCTCCCTGAGGCCGGCTTGTTCTTCCTCCTGGCCGCTTACCTGGGGGCCATAACGGCCTTCCTGGCGGCTGCCCAGGGGTGCGTGGCCTCGGAGCTGAAGAAGGCCCTCGCCTACTCCACCATGAGCCACCTGGGCTACCTGATGATGGGCCTCGGCGTATCGGGCCTTCTGGCCGAGCCCGTGGCCTGCGAGGCAGCCGTTTTCTACCACGTGATAGCCCACGCCATCTCAAAGTCGGCCTTGTTCATGATGGCTGGCATAGCCATCCACGCCACGGGCACCATCTACATGGAGGAGATGGGCGGTCTCAAGGACAGGATGCCCGCCACCTGGGCCTCGTCTGTCCTGCTGGCCCTGGCCCTCATGGGCGTGCCACCCCTGAGCGGCTTCTGGGGGAAGGAAGCCATCATATCCTATGGCCTTGAGGCCCGGCTCTGGGCCCCCTTCGCCCTGGCCATACTGACCGTGCCTTTAACGGCCTTCTACACGCTCAGGATGATAGGGATGGTCTTCCACGGAGAGCCAAGGCACGAGGGACACGGCCAGGGGGCCGAGCCCACCATGAAGGGTCCCCTGTTCCTCCTGGCCCTCGTAACGCTCGTGGTGAGCTTCACAGGCCCCGTTCTGAGCTCCTTCCTGTCGGCGGAATTCCAGGTGGCCTTTGGGGCCTACACGGGCCTCGGCTCCCTGGCCACGGCTGGGATGGCCCATCGGGCCCCAATCCACCTGTCCACCACGCTGCCCTCCATGGTCCTCCTCGCCCTGGCCGGGTGGGCGTCCTACGCCCTCTACGTCCGTGGCAGGCCCAGGCCCGAGGACCTGATGGCCAGTAGGCCTTGGCTGGCGGGCCTCAGGAGGCTATTAAGGGCAAGGTTG
This sequence comes from Candidatus Bathyarchaeota archaeon ex4484_135, assembly GCA_002255025.1. Classification (GTDB taxonomy): domain Archaea; phylum Thermoproteota; class Bathyarchaeia; order EX4484-135; family EX4484-135; genus EX4484-135. The sequence continues at coordinate 946 of NJEJ01000040.1, forward strand.
GGCATAGACATGCTATACCATGCCGTATCCAGGGCCTTCCTGGCCCTGAGGGAACCGACGGCCTCCTTTGAGGGCCTTATAGATGGCCTTCTGAACCTCGGGGTCCCGAGGGCCCTCAGGTCAATAGCATCTGCGGTGAGGAAGGTTCAGACGGGCCACCTGGGCTACAACATGGCCTACCTCACGGCCCTACTGGCCCTGGTGATGGCCCTGCTGGCCCTGGGGGTGGTATGATGGTCCCGGTGCCGTGCCCGCTCCTCCAGGCCGTCCTGAGCCCCCTCCTGGCCTCGGCCCTGGCCCTTTCACTGGCGGGGAAGCTCAAATCGAGGGTCGGCTGGCTGGTGGGCCCCGTCCTGTCATACCAGGTCCTCCTGCTTGGCTTGGTAGGGCTTAGGGTGTGGCTTGAAGGCCCCATCCTTGAGCGCTACACGTGGGTCCCCGTGCCCTCCGTGGGGGTTGACCTCCTGGCCGATGGCCTTAGCGTGCCCGTTGCCCTGGCTATGGCCTTAATCTGCGCCTGCCTCGCCTTCTACTCCATCCGCTACATAGAATACCGTGTTGAGGCCATATACGTGCCTGAGGAGGCCACGAAGGGCCATTACTACGCTATCTACTACGGCCTCTACCCGCTCTTCTCGGCCGGGCTGGTGGGCATAGCACTCTCGGGCAACCTCATAGTGATATGGTTCTTCATGGAGCTGCTGCTCATACCGTTCTACTTCATAATGGCCTACTTCGGCTACATAGACAGGCGCAGGATAGCGATGATGTGCTTCCTCTGGGGGACAGCGGCATCCGTGGTATTCATGGCTGGTGCCTTCACGGCCTACGCATGTGTGAAGAGCTTCTCCATAAGGGCCCTATCCGCCCTGGCTGGCCACAGGTATGCCTTCTTGGCCTGCGTCCTCATGGCCGTTGGCCTCCTCATAAAGATGGCCGCCTTCGGCTTCCACGTGTGGCTGCCCTGGGTCCACGCCGAGCACCCGACCTGCATAGCTGGCATTCTGGCCTGCTACGCCAACATAGGGGCCTACGTCATGGCCCGTGTGCTCGTCCTGGCCGTGCCAGAGGTCTTCCGGGCCCTGAGCACGCCCCTCATGATATGGGCCCTGATAACCATGGTCTACGGGGCAGCCCTGACGCTGGCCCAAGATGATGTGAAGAGGCTTTGTGCTTGTTCCACCATAAGCCAGGTCGGCTACTCGCTCCTGGGCGTATCGAGCATGGTGCCCACGGCCGTCGCGGGCGGCATATTCTACATGGTCAGCCACCTGCTCGGCAAGGCCGTCTTGTTCTCGACCGCTGGCCTTCTCGTCTACGAAACGCATGAGAGGGACATAAGGCGTATGGGAGGCCTCGGCCGCTTCCTGCCTTTAACGGCCGTCCTATGGGCCAGCGGCTCCATGATATTGTCCGCCATACCGCCTTTCAGCGGCTTCCCAGCCGAGATGGTCATGTTCTCCGGCATCTTCAGGTCGGCCATAGGGCACGCCATCAGGCTGGCCACGGCCATATGCGGCGTGCTGGCCACCGCCCTGACGGCTGCTTATACGTTCTGGCCCCTGAAACGCATCTTCATGGGCCAGGTCAGGACCAATCCGTCCTCGGGGGCCGTTAGAGAAGCACCACCTTCTATGCTGGTCCCGCTCTTCATCTTGGCCCTGGCATCTGCTGCCTTAGGCATATGTCCGAGGCTGGTGATGGAGTTCCTCTCGTCCATATTCTAGATGCCGGACCGCCTCAGCTGGCCCACCGTCCCGAGGAAGGTCCCGTCGAGCATGTAGACTTCGGCACCGGCCAGGTCGACCGACCTAGACCTCAGGACCGGCCCTATGAGGCTCTCATCACTGGCCCTCGGCCTGTTTATGGCCTGGCCGCCAAGGAACTCGTTGAAGGAAGGCATGACAATGAGCTTCCCGGCCTTCACATCGCTTAGCTCGCCAGCCCTGGCCTTGCCCCTCCTGACCATTTCCTCGGCCAGGGAAGGGCCATCGCAATCCATGAGGAGCCAGACTCGGGAACTCGTCCTGAAGTAAGGGCCTTCTCTGAACACCACGACCGGGTGCACGTGGCCCGTTATGAGCCATTTGCAGGCCAGGAGTTCTGGGCTGGGCCAGGCATGGCCATGGAAGAGGCCGAAGAAGCCCCACAGGGCTATGCCGCCGGAGCTCAGCATTTCCACGCCGTCGGGCAAGAGAGCTTCTAAGCGTCCATCGTGGTTTCCGGGCACGACCGCTATTTCATCCACGAACTTCTTCAGCTCCTCGAAGAAAGCCGGTATCTCGGCCCACTCTTCTGCCTCAGCACCAGCTACTGTGTGCTTGACATCGCCGAGGAATATGAGCTTCTGGGGCCCGTAGGCCCTCACGATGCTTTTTATCCGCTTCAGCATTTTTCCTACCTGCGAGGGTATGTGGAAGCCCTTGCTGGCCAAGGTGGATTCCCAGCCTATGTGTAGGTCAGCAAGCACGAGGACCCTCTGGCCCGGCTTGGCGAGCAAGAGGGCTGCCTGATCCCTCACGGCGTTGAGGCCTGGCCCTAGCCTGAGCAGCTCCATGGCCTCACGGACAGAATGGACCACCCTTCTTAAATAGGGCCTCGGCCAAATGGTGCCGTCATGGAGGCCGGTAAGTTCGACGTAGTGATAGTGGGGGCTGGCCCAGCTGGCCTCTTCACGGCCCTAGGCCTGGTGGAGAGGGGAGGACTTGAGGTAGCCATCTTAGACAAAGGGCCCGATATAGGGGAACGCCATTGCCCAGCCATGGAAGGCGGTTCCTGCGTCAGGTGCCGGGTCTGCTCCCTCCTTTCCGGCTGGGGAGGGGCAGGTGCCTTCAGCGATGGCAAGCTGACCTACTCGCCCGATGTAGGCGGTTGGCTCTCGGGCCTCGTGGGCCGGGAGAAGCTCGTGGAGCTCATGGGGAGGGTGGACGAGATCTACCTGCGTTTCGGTGCCCCTAGGAAGCTCTACGGGGCAGATGAAGAGAAGGTAGCCGATATAGCTAGCAGGGCCGCTAGAGCTGGCCTCAAGCTCGTGCCGCAGAAGGTAAGGCACCTCGGGACGGACAGCTGCCTCCGGGTCCTGAGGGCCATCAGGGCCTACCTGGGCCAGAGGACGGAGGTCAAAATGAGGACAGAGGTCTCGGAAGTCCTAGTCAAGAACGGGCGTGTTGAGGGCGTCAAGACGGCCGATGGCCAGGTCATGAAGGCCAGGTACGTGGTCCTAGCACCGGGCAGGGGTGGTGCCAGCTGGCTGAAGGAAGTGGCGTCTTCGCTCGGCCTCAAGACAGCCACCAACCCAGTCGACGTGGGCCTCAGGGTCGAGGTCCCGAGCGTGGTAGCAGAAGGGCTGACCGATGTCCTCTACGAGCCCAAGCTCGTCTACTACTCTAGGAGGTTCGACGACAAGGTCAGGACGTTTTGCGTAGCCCCACACGGCTACGTGATAACGGAGTATTACGACGGCATCATAACCGTGAACGGCCAGAGTTTCTCGGACCGGGAGAAGTGGACAGAGAACACGAACTTCGCTATACTGGTCAGTGCTGCCTTCACGGAGCCCTTCGAGGACCCGATAGCGTACGGCAAGCACTTGGCCTCCCTGACGAACCTCATCTCCGGCAGCGTCTTGGTCCAGAGGCTGGGCGACCTGCTTAGAGGCCGTAGGTCGACGCCCGAGCGTATCGCCAGGAGCCTCGTCAAGCCAACCCTGCCTTCTGCGACGCCCGGCGACCTAGCCTTCGTCATGCCTTACAGGTTCCTCATGGACATACTCGAGATGCTCAAGGCCCTAGACGCCATCATGCCCGGCGTCTACGAGAGACACACGCTCCTCTACGGTGCCGAGGTGAAGTTCTACTCGCTTAAGGTCGAGGTTGACGAGCACCTCGAGACGCCCATTAAGGGCCTCTTCGCGGCCGGGGATGGAGCTGGCCTCACCAGAGGGCTCGTCCAGGCCAGCATATCGGGCCTCCTGGTGGCCGAGGAGATAGCGAGGAGGGAGGGTGCTTGAGCTGTCCTAAGGCCCTCCTCCTCATTAAGGTTTTTATCCTCACGAGGATGTAGCCTCTAATGGTGATGGGATTGGCCCTGGAGGAACTGCTGGCCAAGCTGAAATTAGATGATAAGGGCAGGTTGGTCCTTGGCGATGTCCCGATGATATTGACCTCCAGGGACTTCTTAGTGAACCTCCAGAAGACAGCTGAGGAAGTCTTAGGCCCCATGGGGACGGCAGCCCTCTTTTACAGGGCTGGTTTCACGGCTGCCTATAAGTTGGCCGAGGCACAAGCAAAGCTATTTAACCTCAAGGGTTTTGCGGTCTTGGAGAAGTACCTGGAACTCGCCAGCCTCGAGGGCTGGTGGGGGAAATGTGAGATAATCGAGCGGTCTGAAGAGCCCCTTAAGGTCGTGGTGAGGTTCTACAACTCCATAGCCGAGGAATGGGGGAACGTTGGGCGGCCCGTCTGCCACCTCTGGCGTGGTGCTCTAGCTGGCATCTTGAAGTACATAGCTGACTCCACGGGCAAGGAAATAGAGGTCAAGGTCCAGGAAACGGCCTGCATGGCCGAGGGAGATCCCTACTGCGAGATGGTAGCTGAAGAGGCCAGGTAAGCCTAGGTCGTGTTAATAAGGGCCGAGGTTTCTCCAGAAAACGGGGGCGACCCAGGGGCGGGGCCCGCACGGACGGAGCCAGGCGAAGGGGCGAGGCCCTTAGATGAGCCCTGGCTTACCCAGGTGCGGGACAGGCTTCACACCCCGCCCCAGCCTGAAAGCCCCGGGTGAGAGAGCTCGGCCGAGTGGGGCGAGATGGCCCCCCGCTGAGGCCGGGTGTTAGTCGATCGGGGTACAGGCCTGCTGGGTCGCCCCCTAAACCTGCTACTGATAGTAAGTCCCGTAGCCCTCGTAGTATTCGGTGTACTCGGCCGGGACCTCCTTCCTCGCCCTCAATCCTCTTAGCTTCGAGGCTAGGTAGCCAGCTAAGCCGCCTGCTATGGCTCCTCCTACGGCGAAGGGCACTAGACCAAGGCCCGTGAAGGCCGTCATCAAGTCCGCTAGAAAGGCCCAGGTCAAAACCCTGAAGCCCACTTTGAAGGCAGCCAGGAGGACCGGTACCAGGGCTCTTGTCGGCAGGAGGAAGTAGCCCGTGATAGCACCCGATATACAGCCCCTGACCGTCCCCCTAGAGGCCAGACCAGCCGTCAAGGCCCCGACCAAGAGGGCCACGAAGGGCATCATGACCTCTCCGCCCACCAGCGACGGATCTACCTCGAACATGAAGAAGCCTGACGCCAAGCCCAGCACGATGCTGAGGAGGACGCCCGCGATAGCCGACAGGACGCCCACCTCACGACACCTCCCTGGGCTTCAGTATGGCCAAGAGGGCTGCTAGGGCTATTATGCCTGCGGTGAAGAGCAGGGCTGTATTCCTCGGTAGTGATAATGCCCTCTCTATCAGGCTCTCCCCTCCTACCTCGATGGTCCCGGGTTCCACGAGCCTCAGGGCCAGGTCGACATCCCCCCTCACGGTCACGTTCAAGAGCCGTCCATCACGCTCGATGGTCGTGGTGTTCACCGCGTGGCCGTGCACCTCATAGCCCAATAGCCATCCTGTCGCCTTGTCGTAATACGCGGCTGCATTTAGGTCCACGGACCTAGTAGCCTCTACTGCTTCCTCGTCGACCCCGAGGCCCTCTAAGATGTCGGCGACGCCTTCTTCATCGAGCCTTATTATCCATGCGTCATAGGTCTTGCCTGCTGCCTCAACAGCTCCCTCGTCGTTTACCCTGAGCCTAACTTCTACCTGTTGGCCTGAGGTCTTGTTGTAGACGCCGTAGACGATCTCGGTGCCCAAGCTCACGTTGAGCGGTATGTAGAAGGGGTTCGTGAAGTACATTTCCTCGTTGACCTCGCCCGTGGCGGCCATTACCTTGCTCGCGAGGCTGGCCAAGTCCTGCAGGCCCGTCACGTTGGTCTCGCTCAGCGTCCTCTCGAGTTCGTGGAAGTTTATGAGGAAGTAGGTCTCCCTCGTCCCGTCCTTCACGGCCACTAAGGGCGGTACGGACACGCCCTTGACGCCCAAGAGTTCTATGAGCATCTGAACCGGCTCGGGTAGCTCCTCGGGCCTGTTGTAGTTGAACTGCTCGATGTACATGCTGAAGGACCAGGCATGATAGCCACTCCCGTGTTCCTTGCTGAATATAGTCAGCACCAACGTGAAGTTGCCCTCTCTCACCTCACGTAAAGGACCACTGGCTGGCGTGGCATTCTCGATTATTACGGAGAAGCTGCCTTCAAACTTGTAAACCACGCCGTTAGGCGAGAAGACCGATGGGTCGAATTCCCCTTGTGCCCATGAGGACGAGGAAGCCAGCAGGACCGCCAAGGTCAGCATCGTGCACAGCATGACCATCAGGACGCTAGGCCTGACCTTCAATTCTGACGCCCTGGTCAAGCGGTTAACGGGCCTATTTATACGTTCAGACGGCGGTCAGCGATTGAGCTACCATTCTGCACATCTCCGAGATGCTAAGCTGGTGCCCCGGCCGGGACTTGAACCCGGGACCCCTGGCTCGAAAGGCCAGGATGCTTCCAGCCTACACCACCGGGGCCGTCATTAGGGGCCTAAAGGGGTTATAAAATCCTTGCTCTTCCAGCCCGGGCGGCTTCAGGCGAAGTAGAGCTTCCCGTATTCCTCGGAGAACACGAACTCGGTCAATTCCTTCCTTGGGGGCGTCTTGGGCTCGTGGGCTGGCCTCCCGAGCGGTATGAGGACCACTAACTCGATTTCCTCCGGCAGGCCTAGCACCTCAGAAGCCTTCTCATGGTTTAAGGCACCTACTATGACCGTACCTAAGCCGAGGGAGTGGGCGGCCAGGCATATGTTCTGGACCGCTAAGGCCACATCGAACATGAGCCAATCCCCTTTGTCCGTGACGGGCCTGCCCTTGTAGAAGCCCGAAACGCCCTTCTTTCCGCAGATGGCCAGCAGAACGGGGGCTTGGGCAACGGCCTCCTTGGCTGGGTTCCTCTCCGGCGCCAATAGGTCCGATAAGGCCTTCTTCTTCCCCGGGTCCTTCACGACCACTATCTCCCAGCACTGCGTGTTAGCCCAAGATGGGGCCCACCTAGCGGCCTCTAAGACGGTCCTAAGGGCTTCCTCGGGCACGGGCTCCGAGGAGAACTTGCGGACGCTCCTCCTGGTCTTTATGGCCTCGAGGACCTCCAAACTCACCACCGGGCCAAGACGGCTTTTTGACCTCATAAGGCTTCAGTCATCGCCCAACGGAGGGAACCATACGAGATCCCCGAGGTCATAGCACTGCCCATTGTGGAGGGCTCAGATGATTACTTGGCCTGGCTCGGGTAAGAGATCAGAAAGGCCTAGTGGGGCCGGGGCCGGGAATTGAACCCGGGCCTGGGGCTCCACAGGCCCCCGTGCTGACCACTACACCACCCCGGCCATTCGCCACAGGCCCATCGG
>NJEJ01000001.1 GCA_002255025.1 Candidatus Bathyarchaeota archaeon ex4484_135
TTCTCAAGCCCAAAGGCCTCGGCTATCTTCTCGGCCGTCTGCCCGACGAGGAGGACGTGATCCGTCTTCTCCATTACGAGCCTCGCCAGGCGGACCGGGTTCTTAACGTTCCTGATGAGAGCGACGGCACCGGCAGCTAGGCTAGGCCCGTCCATTATAGATGCCTCGGCTTCTACATCCCCTGCCAGGTTTAGGGCCGAGCCTGTCCCGGCGTTGAAGACCTCGTTGTCCTCCATATTGGCGACGGTTTCCTCGACCGCATCTAGGGCTCTGCCGCCGCTCTCAAGGACCGAGAAACCGGCCTTTAGGGCCTCCTTAAGCCCATCAAGGGCCTTTCCGAGCTTATCGTCAGGCCATGCCCCAGCACCGCCATGGACTACTATGACCTTCAAGCACTCCACCTAGCCGAAGTAACCGGCTGGTAGATAACGCTATCGGGCAGTAACTGCCTCAAAAATCCGCCAGAGAGGAGGCCGATAGGTCTCTGGCCCAGCTTACTGTGGCGTCACACGCTCGGTGATCTCCTGGACGACGCCAGCAGCTACGGTCTGGCCCATGTCCCTTATGGCGAACCTGCCCAGCTCAGGTATGACCTTGTACTCCTCTAGCACGATGGGCCTCAGAGGCTGGAAGCGGACGACAGCACCATCGCCCGTCTTCAGGAAGCTCGGGCTCTCCTCTACGACCTCGCCCGTCCTCGGGTCTATCTTCTTCAGCAGCTCGGCGAACCTGCAGGCCACGTGGGCCGTGTGGGCGTGCAGCACGGGCGTGTAACCAGCTGCTATGGAGGTCGGGTGGTATATGACGATTATCCTGCCTATGAACTCCTTGACGACCGTCGGCGGGTTGTCCGGGTGTCCTGCGACATCGCCACGCCTTACGTCCTTGCGGGATATGCCACGCACGTTGAAGCCTATGTTATCGCCTGGGACGGCCTGCTCTATCCTCTGGTGGTGCATCTCTATGGACTTCACCTCACCCTTCTTGTTCGGTGGCATGAAGACCACTATGTCGCCCACCTTCAGCACACCTGTCTCAACACGGCCGACGGGCACGGTGCCCACGCCCGTGATGCTGAACACATCCTGGATAGGTATCCTGAGCGGCTTGTCTATGGGCTTAGGCGGTATCTCGAATGTGTCAAGAGCCTCGAGCAGCGTCGGCCCCTTGTACCAAGGCATGTTGGGGCTCGGCTTGACCAGGTTGTCACCCGTCCAGCCGGAGACGGGCACGAAGGGTATCTTATCCACCTTGTAGCCCACCATCTTGAGCATCCTGGCCACTTCGTTCTTCACTTCCTCATAACGCTCCTGGCTCCAGTTGACCGTCGCATCGTCCATCTTGTTCACGGCCACGACCATCTGGCGGACGCCCATCGTGAAGGCCAGGAAGGCGTGCTCCCTAGTCTGGCCACCGGGGCCTATGCCAGCCTCGAACTCACCCTTCTTGGCCGAGACAACCAGTATAGCAGCGTCGGCCTGGCTGGCACCCGTTATCATGTTCTTCACGAAGTCCCTGTGGCCCGGTGCATCTATGATGGTGAAGTAGTACTTCTTCGTCTCGAACCTGAGGTGCGTCAGGTCGATAGTAAGGCCACGTTCACGTTCTTCCTTCAGCCTGTCTAGTACCCAGGCGAACTTGAACGTCTCCTTGCCCAACTTCTTGGCCTCTTCCTCGTAGTGCCTTATGGTCCTGTCATCCACGGCACCGGTCAGGTACATCAGGTGGCCTACCATGGTGGACTTCCCGTGGTCGACGTGCCCTATCACGATGAGGTTCAAGTGGGGCTTCTCAGGCCTGCTCATCCTCCATCACACACCTCCGCTCCCTTATCGGCCTGTTGCTGTTCCTATATTTAGCTAGGGGCCTGAGCCCGATGGATAATTCCCGCCAGCACAGGCCTTCCGACGGGAGGCTGATGCCGATGACACAATCTTTAAATCAGCCACCTGGCTCATTATATTGGTGGCCTCCGGCTTGAGCAAGAGCTCCCTCTTGCTCGTCCTAACTTGGCTCCTTCAGGCCTTCCTGTTCGCCTCCTTGCTCACGCCAGCGGCGTGGGCTGATACCATGATGATAATGCCTTACTCGGACGTCTGGGTCTCAGAGGACGATCAAGCAGCCATAATAGCCTGGAACGGGACCCACGAGTACCTCCTGCTCACGGTCAACGCAAGGGCGGTCCCCCTGGTCTCCGGCTCCGGAAGGACCGCCAAGATCAGCGAGACGTTAGCCGTCCAGATACTACCGCTGCCCTCTGTCCCGGAGGTCAGGGAGGGCGAGGAATGGCCTTTCCATGCTCTCTCCTCCATTTTATTCGATCGCCTGGTGAGGAAGGCCGTGCTGACCCGTTTCTATGGGTCAGCTGCCAGTGATGAAGGCGTCAGCCTCGTCTTCCACGAGGAAATAGGAGTCCATAACCTAGCCGTCATAGAGGTAAGCAACGCCTCCGAGCTGGTAGATTGGATAGTGGAGTTCTACTCGGGCAAGGGGATACCGGTGGAAGAACAGACTTGGCCCTCGGGGCCCGTGGAAGCCATAGCCTCTAGGTACGTGCGTAGGAGCTACAGGTACTTCGTGGTAGACGTGGTAGAGCTCAACCAGACCGTTAGGACCATACAACCGCTCGTGTTCATCTTCAAATGCGATTATGTTTACTACCCGCTCTACGTCTCCTCCTTGGCCATCGGAGATACGAACATAAAGCTCTTCGTCATAGCCAAGTACTGGCTGACGGAGGAAGAAGTAAGGTCTACGGGGCTGAGGGTCGTCCTGAGGGACCGGCTGAGCCCTGGCGACCTGATGGCAGCTTCAGAGGACATATACGATTTCATGGGCGGGGAAACGGTCAGGATCACGGAGTTGGTCTACGAGGGGCCGACGAGGAAGCTGAGGTCCGATTTGGAAGCCGTGCCCAAGCCGTCCTCTGAGGAACTCACGGGCTACGCCTACATGGCCGCGGTGCTGGGCTCCTCCACGGCCATAGTGGTGCTGCCGACCGGCTTCAGCATCAGGAGGAAGCCGAGGACCGGCAAGGCCGTCAAGATCGAGCTGAACGTGGCCTTGCTGGCTTCAACTTGTGCCCTGGCTCTCTCGTTCGTCCTGATGCCTACGGCCGTCGCGATCTTCGAGCCGCCCTATTACGCGGGTTATAATAGCCCGCTGGGGTTCCCGATCGCCCTCTTCATTCTGGCCCTCTCGTCTTCTACGGCCTTGGCCATGGAGCTGTGCCTGCCTTGGGATAAGAAACGCAAGATACTTCCCGTGGCCTTCTTGGCAATTTTGGCCGCCTTCCTGTTCCTCGTCTCCTCTATAACGGCCATGAGCGTGCCCCAGCTCTACCCGCTAGGGGCCTATTTCGTCCTCAGGTTCTTCATGGGCATCGTCTTCCTCCTGGTCCTGGCGGCCTTGGCCGAGCTCCTCGCCCGGGCCTGAAGGTCCCGGTCCCTCATTTTCACTGAGCCCTCTCCCTCGGCCTGGGCCCGGCTGGCCACTGCCTAATGTGGATGCTTAAATGGGCCTGAGATGACCTCTTGGGAGGGGAGCCTTGAGCGAGGCAGAATACAAGCGTAAGTTCACCTTCGGGGAAGACTACGGGACCAGCTTCTACAAGTTCGGTCCAATAACCTGCGGGGAAGTGCCCGAGGTCGTGGAGAACAGGGGCTACTTCCCGGACGAGAGCATGATAATGTTCCAGCTCATGGGCAAGCCCAAGGAAGTCGTCATAGGCGATGAGATAGCCCAGTTCCTCGGGGCCAAAGAAGAGCTGGCCGAGAGGCTCGTCTACCCCATGCGTAATGGCGTCATAGAGAAGGGCGACGAGCGGGCCTGGCGTGTGGTAGAGGAAATCACGCGTTACGGCCTCGAACGCTTCAGGCCGAGGGCTGACCCGACCTTCCAGGGCTTCTACGTGTGTGCGAGCCTGTCGTCCGTGGCACCACGCTACATGTACGAGCGTCTGTTCGACATACACAGGCGTATAGATGAGGAAACGGGCCTGGTTAAGGCCGTCACGATAATACCCCAGCCCCTTGCGGTCGCAATAGCCCACAAGACGCCCACCTGCGTGGTCATAGAGAGCGGGCACGGGAACACGCAGATATGCCCCATATCTCGCTACCCGATAAGGCGTGCCATAGTGGCCCTCAACAGGGGCGGTGGCGATGCGAACGCCATAACGAGCCAGATACTATACGACGCCGGTTACGGCGATCTGGCCAAGGAGGAGACGATAGTCAGGCAGGTGAAGGAGGCCCTTGGCTTAGTGCCACGCAACCTAGACGAGGCCATGAGGATCGCCAAGTCCGAGCCAGAGAGGTTCAGGGCTGTTTACAAGATACCTGGGACACGTATAACCATAGACCTGGGAGATGAGTCCTGGGCCCGCTTCCTCATAGGCGAGTACGTGTTCAACCCGAAGCACGAGATATTCCAGTCTTACTTCAGCCGGGGCATGCCCAAGCCTAAGGACGTGAAGATAGGGGATGTGCTGTTCAGGGGCATGCTCGACTTCGGGGAAGCCATCATAGAGGCCGTGGAGAAATGCCCGATAGAGCTACAGCCCTACCTCTACCGCAAGGTCCTGCTCTCAGGTGGCAACTTCCAGTGGAAGGTGCCCAAGGGCCTCGAGGGCGTGGCCGTCGATTCAGCTACTAAGATAAAGGAGCTCCTCAAGGAGAAAGGGGTCGAGGAGGTATCGGTCGAGATGGCCCCAGAGCCCAAGTTCAGCGTTTGGCGTGGCTGCATAATATACGGTTATGCCGTCCCCGACCGCTTCGAGTGGTCCTGGGACCGCATGGAGGGCTGGATGAAGTTCAGGCCGTGATGGTCATGGAGGGCCGCCCGGCCCTTGAAGAGTGGTTCAGGTCTAGGGGCTTCGAGCTAGCTGACCCGAGCGACTTCGAGGGCCCGTCCGGGAGGCCCGACATGGCTTTCTCCGGACCGAGAGGGACTGCTTTCCTCGTGGTGGCCGATGAGAAGCTGATATCAGATAGGAATTACTTCATGGAGGCCGTCATGAGGGCTTCTTCCCTCAGGAGGGCCTGCAATTACCTCTACCTGGCCGTGCCCAAGCTGGCTGTACCGTTCGTTGATGCCGAGGTACTCAGGAAGCATGGCATAGGGCTCCTGATGGTCGATGGCGATAGGGTTGTTGAGGTCCTGGCCTCGCCTTACAGGCCCGTTGAGGAAGGAAAACCCGGTCAGGAAGCTAGTATCGAGCCCGGCATGCTGACCGATTTGTTAGACAGGCTATCAGCCTTAGAACAGAGGCTCTCGGTCCTTGAAAGAGAACTCATGGCCTTGAGGCCTCTTGCTGGCGAGCTAAAGGTCCTGAGGGGCCTTAGGGAGGAAATAAGGGCCCTCTCGACTAGGGTAGATGTCATATCGAAACGCCTAGATTCCCTCTCGGCCAGCATATCGGGCCTCAGGCCGACCGGGCCTGTGGCACCGAGCCCAGCTCCCCCCACCCCCTCTGGGCCGCCGAGGCCCGAGTTAGAGGGCCTGCCGAGCTTCTTCAAGGACAACCCATGGCTAGACATACTGTCCAGGAGGGGCCAGGATGAGATACCCGCTTGAGATACCGAGGATGACGCCCATAAGGCGTATCCAGGTCGTCGTGGACGTGGAGGACCCGATGGTGCCCGCACTCCCACTGCCAGACTTCATAAAGGCCTTCGGGAAGGAGCCTGAGCCACCTAGGTACAGGGTCCTCACCATAGAGGTCCTCGTGTGCCCAGAGGACGGGAACGTCGTCCTAGCGAGCGAGTGTGCAGAATGCCCTCGCTTCCTCAGACGCTCGGGCGATTATATAATATGCGTGCCCTCCAGGGTGTCCAGCCCCTGAGGGAAGAACACCATGGACCAGAAGGCCCCTTTAGGGCGAGATGTCTTGCTCTTAGTGGCCTATTCTTTCCCCGTCTCGATAAGCGTGGGCCTGAGGATGGTAATACTCATGCCTTACCTAAGCCTTCTTGGTTTCTCGGAATCCCAGATGGGCCTTATAGCCACGGCAGGCACGCTTGCCATGGCCGTCCTAGCAGTTCCCATGGGCATATTATCTGACGTTAGGGGAAGGAAGGCCTTCTTGGCTTCCTCAAGACTCCTGGTGGCCTTTTCCGACTTCATGTTCTTGACCCTGAGGTCATTTGAGGCGTTGCTCATCGCCAACTTCGTAGGAGGCCTCGGTGCCTCCATGAGCTCAGCCGTGAGGTCGGCTTTTCTAGCCGATAAGACCTCAGGGCCAAGGCGAAGATGGGCTTTTCCGACCTCGTTTGCCCTGTTCTCCTTGGGCTCGGTGGCTGGCTCCTTGTTGGCGGGTCTCCCGGACCTGATTGAGGCCCACTATGGCCTGGGCCTGGCGGAGGCGACAAGGCTCCTCTTCGCCTTATGCATGGCGTCTTCCCTGACGAGCTTCCTGCTTGTCCTGCCCATGCGGGAAGAGAGGCCCAGGCCCGGGCGGAGGATTGGGCTTTTGACGGTCCGCTCTTGGGACGTGATAGGGTTCTTCTGTCTTTCCCAGGCACTGCTGGGCCTTGGTGCCAGCCTCGCGGTACCGTGGTTCTCGTACTACTTCTTCGTCAGGTTCAAGGTAAGGCTATCTGAGCTCGGCCTTTTGTTTGCGGTAGCACAGTCTTTCATGGCCTTAGGAAACGTATCGGCTTCCAAGATGGCCTCAAGGCTCGGGAGCGTTAGGACCGTCGTGGCCTGCCAGCTGGCGTCCATAGGGGCCTTATTGGCCATACCGTTATCGCCTTCCTTCACGCTTGCATCCGCCTTCTACGTCCTCAGGGCCGTGTTGATGAACATGGCGACGCCCGTCCTCCAGGCCTACTACATAGGTCTCCTCAGGCAAGACGAGCGGGCCTCTGGCAGTGCACTGCAGAACTCCACCTTCAGGTCCCTCGGCACGTACTGCTCTGGCCTTCTCATGGAGGCCATATCGCTCGATATGCCCTTCTTCATCACGTCGCTCCTGTATCTCTTCTCCTCCCTGGTTCTCTACGGGGCCTTCGGGAGGAGAGCTGAGGAAGGAGCCGTCAGCCCTCCTCTAAGTCCGTTAGCTTCCTGATTTCTGAGGTGTGCTACATCCTTATGACCTTGAGGAGCCTGTGGTCCTCGAAGACATAGACTTCCACGAGGTCTTCTATGCCGCTCGTGGCCATCTTACGGCAGAGCGTTTCCTCCACCTGGAATATGCCTGCCGGGTTGTCCATGCGGACCGTTATCCTGACCGGCCTCCTGTGGCCCTTCTCTATCTCCACGCTCCTTATGGCCAGGGCCGACATGGAGTGTATGTCCACCTTGCCCTTCCGGTACGGTATCCTGGCCCTCCCGCCCGCCATGTCCGTCCCATCGGCCACTTTGACCACGCCGGCCTCCACGCTGAGGCACCTGACGGATTCGTCGTGGGAGAAGATGCAGTGCAGCACTTCCTGCCTCACCTGGGCCCTCAGGTCCAGGTCGCCGTAGAGGGCTGGCAGTACCCGGTCCAGTATCTTGGCAGCTATGTAGCAGCCGTGTAGGTGGTGGAACTCCCTGTGGACGGCGTTCCCTATGTCGTGTAAGTAGGCCCCCATCATGGTGATGAGCTTGGCGTCCTCTAGGTCGCAAATGCCGTCTCTGACGGACGTGGGCGTCACGCCAGCATCGAGCAGTAGGGTCAGTATGTAGAGGGCACTCCCAGCAGTTATACGGGCGTGGACTTGCCCGTGGTCGTTGTACATCATGCGTTTCACGGCCATGGTATTGGCCATGCGGAAGTAGGCCCTCACCTCCGGGTCCTCCTCGAGCATCTCGTAGGCTTCCCTCAGCCTTGGCTCGCCCTCGAGGCACGTCAGTATCAGCTCGGGCGATACCACTACCAAGTCCTCCACCGGTGCCAAGGTGTCGGTTAAGGTTAAAAACGGGCTTTCACGCTCCAGCCTGGAGGAAGGACTTTGCCAACCCTGGACAAGAGGGCCTTGAAGAGGGCATTAGTCAGGGCGGGCGAGGCCATAAGGTCCGGCTTATCCGCCCTCAGGTTTGAGGTATCACACGAGAGGCTCCTCCACGGCTCCGTCCTGGCCCTCGTGGCCGTCCTGGCGGCTGGGATAAGGCTCCTGCCGATAAGGTGGGGTGCTTACCTGAGCGAGTTCGACCCCTACTGGCACTACCACGTGGCAAGGCACATGGTCAATTACGGCTTTGCGTCCTTCTTCACATGGCACGACAACATGTGCTGGTATCCGTGGGGCCGTGACGTGGCGAAGAGCACTTACCCGGGCGTCCCGTTTGCTACGGCAACGCTCTACCTGATCCTGAGGGCCCTGGGCCTGCCCGTGTCGCTCTACCAGGTATGCGTCTTCTTCCCGATACTCATGGGGACGCTAGCCTGCATAGCTATGTACTTCCTCGGGCGTGAGATAGGGGGCCCGAAGGTGGGCTTGCTCTCTGCCTTCTTGTTGGCCGTGAGCCCAGCACACATAGAGAGGACGGCCCTCGGCTTCTGCGACGATGAGACCATAGGCATATTCTGCATAATCCTGTTCTTCACCTTCCTCCTCAGGGCCATAGATGAGAAGCGTTCTGATGCCGAGCACCTGGTTTACTCGGTTCTCGCTGGCCTCTCGCTTGGCTGCCTCTGTGCTTCCTGGGGTGCTTCTAGGTACCCGATAGCCATCTCGGCCGTCCTGGCCTTGGTGCTCGTGGCCCTCGGGAGGTACAGGCCCAGGCTGCTTTCCGCCTACTCCATATCCTTCGGCCTGGCCTTATTCGTGGCGGCTCACGTCCCAAGGCTAGGCCTCAAGTTCCTCTGGGAGGCCTCAACGGCCCCAATACTGATCGCCATAGCTGTCCTGGCCTTGGCGGAGTTGGTCAGGCACGTGGAAGAACGAAGGAACAAAGCGATAGTCATAGGCGTGGCCTTGGCCGCCATAGGAGTGTCGGCCTACCTCATGTATCACTACGGCTTGATCAAGCTGCCGGCCAGGAAGTTCATATCCGTCCTGAATCCAATGGCCAGGAAGGAACTCCAGCTCTTCCAATCCGTGGCTGAGCACAGGCCTTCCACGTGGGCCATACTGTTCTACGAGTTCGGGGGAGGCCTCCTGTTCGCCCTAGCGGGTCTCTTCTTCGCTGTGAGGGAGCCGACGGACAACAACATAGCCCTGGCCATCTTCGGCATTTCCTCGATCTACGCGGCTGCCTCCCTGGTGAGGCTGACCATACTCATGGCCGTGCCGACGTGCATCCTCTGGGCCCTGGCACTAGACAGGCTGGCCAGGCCTTTAGTAAGGGTCATGGAGGAAGCCGAGGAAGCCTTCGTCAGGAGGGAAGAGCACGCTGGCAAGGGCCTGGCGGGCTTCGGCTTCCCTGTTCTGTTCTTGATAACGCTTCTGTCCGTGTCAGGTGCCATAAGGGCGGCCGACTCGCCTGTCACGATCGCCTCGGCCAGCTTGCCCCTGAAGGTCGAGTGTGAGGACTGGATAGACGCCCTGGGCTGGATGAAGGAGAACTTGCCCGAGGACGCCGTGGTGGTCTCCTGGTGGGACTACGGCTACTGGATACGCATCATAGCGAACCGGACCACCTTAGCGGACAACGGGACCATAAACATGACCCAGATAAAGCTCATAGCCCTCATGTTCCTCTCGAACGAGACGGAGGCCATAAACATATTGGCTGAGAAGCTCCACAGGCCCACGCACCTCGTTATATTCGTCACGTTCGACAGGTATGGCCGTGATGCCGGTTACGGGGACGAGAACAAGGCCCACTGGATGTGCCGCATAGCTGGCCTGGACGAGGACAAGTTCTGGGACGAGCACGGCCGCTGGACAGAGGAGGGGAAGAACACGCTCATATACAAGCTCATAGACTGGGTGAAGGCGAACGTGACCGAGAGGGCCTACACGCCCCTTGACCACTTCAGGCTGCTCTACGTGTCGAGGCCAGGTGCAGAGCCCACGGGCAACATGTACGCTAAGGTAGCCGTCTTCGAGATAATATATGAGGCCGGGTGAGGACGCGGCTAGACTATGTAGCCGTAGCCGGGCCCTGCCTTCCTGCCCTCTTGGGCCTCACCGGTCAGCAGCTCGCCGACCTCGACCTCGGACAACAGCTTCTCTATCCTATCTGCCTTCCTTATGCTCTCGTCAAGGCCCTTCAGATCGATTTCTATGCCTAACATCCTTGAGAGGACTTCTAGGACGTTCTTAGCAGCCCTGGGATCGGGCAGGTGGCCTTTTGTCTCGCCGAGGAGGCAGAGGGCGTCCATGTCCATGAAGTTCGTCAGGCCGAGCAACAGGCCTGCTATGCCCACTATGGGGCTGCCCGGCGGGCTTATGACAGCACCTGCCTCCACGGCCTTGACGAGCAATTTCTTATTAGTGGAAGCACATACCACCCGGGAGCCCCCGCTGTCGGTCCTGTAGCCGCCGACCGTTATGACCGTCTTCACCCCGTGCTCCCTGGCGAACTCCAGCACGCACGTGGCGACCTCGTACTGCCCCTCGTTCGTCTGGGCCTGGCTATCCCCTATGAGCAATATGAGGTCGGGCCCCCTATTTGGATTACGCCAGTAGTAGAACTCGCCCCTTGGGAGCCTTATCCGGCCTTCACCGTCCACTATGACGTAGTAGGGGAAGTGGGGCGAGTAGAGTTCTGCGAACTTCTCGGCCCTAAGGGCCTCGACGAGGTATCCGACGGCCAACCGGCCTACCAGGGCCATCCCGGGCAGCCCTTCCACCAGCACAGGCGACTTGAGCTTGACCTTCTTCAGCTTCCTTACCTCGGTCCTCAATACCGTCAGCTCCCGGCCTAATGGCCGAGAGGGAATTTAAACCTTAAAACTGAGAAGGCATCACGAGGCAGGTGCCAAGAGAACATCGCGGTGGTGATGGACATGGAGTTGGCCGTGGGCCTGTATGACGTATCCAAGCACTTCGGGCCAGTGGTGGCAGTGGACCACCTCACCCTGGAGGTCCGGAGGGGCGAGGTATTCGGCCTCCTCGGCCCCAACGGTGCTGGCAAGACCACTACGGTCCGCATGATCTGCGGCCTCCTCAAGCCCACCTCGGGCCGCGTAGTGGTCCTGGGATGCGAGATGCCCCGGGAGGCCCTCAAGGCCAGGAGGTTCATAGGCCTGCTGCCCCAGGAGAGCGATGTTTACGAGAGCCTAACGGGCCGTGAGAACCTGGAGTATTTCGGCCGCCTCTACGGCCTTGAGGGTGAAAAACTAGCCCGGAGGGTGGAAGAGGTCCTTAAGCTCGTCGGCCTGGAGGAGCGGGCGGACGACAGGGCTGGCGAGTACAGCGGGGGCATGAAGAGGCGTCTCATGGTCGCCCGGGCCATAATACACGACCCGGAGCTAGTCATCCTGGACGAGCCCACCATGGGCCTGGATGTCTTCGCCGTCAGGAGGATAAGGAGGCTCATAAGGCGTCTGGCCGAGGGGGGCCAGACGGTCATACTGACCACCAACGACTTGGAGGATGCCGAGAGGACGTGCGATAGGATAGCCATAATTGACAAGGGCCGCCTCCTGGCCCTCGGGACCATAAGGGAGCTCGAGGAGAAGTTCCAGGAGAAAGGGCTGGAAGAAGTCTTCATAAGGCTGGTGGAGGGGGAGCAAGCATGAGGGCCTGGGCCGTAGTGGCCAAGAAGGAGGTCAAGGAGCAGCTGAGGTCTAGGAAGGCCCTCTTCACGCTAATAATCATACCCGTCCTCATGTGGTTTGGCATGGGGCTCATGCACGCCTTCATCTTCGGTGCCATGACGCCCACGGGCCCCCTGGCCACGCCCATGGACATGCACTTGGCGGTCGATGACAAGGGGCCCTACGGCCTGTTGGCCAAGCAGGTCATATACGCCGTGGCATCCAACATGAACGTGGTGGTCCACGAGGTCACATACGAGAAGGGCATGGAACTCGTCCACGAGGGCTCTACGGTCCTCTTCATCTGGATACCGGCCAACTTCACCCGCTGTCTGAACGAGACCGGGACAGCTCGGATAGGCGTGTGGGTCGACATGACGAGCACCCGGGCCTCCACGGTCGCCCACGCCATGATATCCGTCCTCAACAGCGTGGTGGCCGAGAAGAAGGTAGATGCCGTCCAGACGCCGATAAGGAAGATGCCCATAACACTCGTCATGCTGTCCTTAATGCTGATGATGTCCGCCCTCTGGGGCCCCATGCCGACCGTGACATCCAGCTTCGCAGGCGAGAGGGAACGCAAGACCCTGGAGGTCCTCTTGGTCACGCCCGTCAGCAGGCACTCCATACTGCTCGGGAAGCTGCTGGCAGCCGGCTTCTCAGCAGCCCTCTACATGGGCTCGAGCGTGGTGGGCCTCGCTATATACAATAGCCTCGTCACGTGGGCCACCGCTGGCGTGATGGAGGAGTTCGCCAGCCCGGCTCTCACGATCGACCAGGCCCTGGTGGTCATAGCCGCGGCCGTGCTGACCGTCATACTGTCCATATCGGTGGGCATAGTGATATCCTGTTTCGCCAAGTCCGTGAAGGATGCGGAGACCTACTACTCCGCCATATTCATGCTCCCGATAATGCTCATGTCCGGGACTTCCTTCACACGCTTTGACGAGCTCCCTCTGGCCATAAGGGCTGTCATACTCGCCATACCGTTCAGCCATGGCGTCTTGATGGTCAACAACGCCCTGATATACGGTGCCCCCTGGCAGGCCATAGCCTTTAACGCAGCCTACATGCTGGTCTGGTCCATAGGGGCCCTGGCAGTCGGTGCCAAGCTATTCGAGCGTGAGGAGATCGTGGAGACGAGGAAGGTCAGGGGGCCGGGTGGCCGCAGGGGCCTGCTAGGGCTGTTCAAGAAGGAGCCTAGATCTCGAGCCCGAAGGCCCTGAGAAACTCCTCTATCTTCCTGACCTCCCTCAGCAGCCTCCAGCCCTTCTCCGTCATCTCATACCTCGTCTTGCCATCGTCTACCACACGCCTGACCAGGCCCTTCTGCTCCATCTCGGCCAGGTAGCGGACCAGCCTGTCGTGTGACAAATTGGCCCCGTAGAGTATCCGGGTCGGGCCAGCCGAGCCTCCTTCCTCGGCCAGGACGGAGAGGATGTCCGATATTATCCTGAGCCTCGACCGGTATTTCTTCGTCGGCCTCAAGCCGAGACCACCCTCAGCAGGACTATGAAGACGCAAACGAAGGCGAGGAGCTGTAGGACGTGGGCCGTGAAGTAGAAGGTGGCCAGGAAGTAGGAGAGCATGAAGCAGGCGTGGGCAGCCGTCAGGAAGAGGAAGGCAAAGCCTATCAGGAAGGGGTTGGCATCACGGCTGCTGAGGAAGTTAGATATGGTCTTGTAGGTCAGGTAGACGAGCAAGGCCAACACTACGCACTCCAGCAGCGGGTGATACCTTATGAACCTTATCAGGGCCTCAGGCCTCGGCGGCTTCTCGGGCGTTTCTCTCAAGACCAGGGGGAAGAGCAAACCTTCAGCTGCTTCCTCTTGGCTCGGCTTGGCGTAGAAGTAGGCCAGGTAGCCGTAGGCGAAGGCCTCACAGCCGAAGAGGGCGAGGGCCATGACCTCGCTGATGAGCAACGCCAGCTTTATCAGGGCCCTCACGGGGCCTGCTAGGACGAGCAAGACGGCACCGAGCGATAGGCCGTGTGCCAGCAGGCCCACGCCGAGAGCTAGGAAGGAAGCAGATACGTGCAATAGGGCCTTCTCACCAGACAGCCTGTAGAACTTGAAGGCCTGGTAATAGACGGCTAGTGCAACAAGACCTTCTAAGACCTCGGCCACCGAGCTGAAGCTCAAGAGCCAACTGGACATCTGATGCCAGGCGGACATCCAGATATAAAAGCCTTGTGGACCCATCGTCCAGACAGCTCATTCCGCGTGCTTAAAGCCTCCAGGGGCCAGGAGTGCACGGTGATGGATTTGGAGGTGAAGAAGACCCTCCTGTTGGCCGTGCTGGTGGCCCTCTCAGCGACGGGCATCCTGGCTTACGTGGCCTTAGCGTCTCAAAGCCCTTCCCCAGCCAATGGCCAGAGAACGGCTGGCGGTGCAAGCGGTGATTTACTAGTCGAGAACATACAGCTGCCCGATGCCGTCCTGATGGGCGTCCACAAGGGCCAGAAGCCCATCGTGGCCTACATGCTGGTGACCTACGGGCCCAGGCACACGACCGCCCTGGCCTACGCCTACGCCTTCATGGGCATAGCCGAGGTCTCGAACTGCTCCTTAGTGGCTAAGGCAAACGCCATGAACGCCACTTGGTCGAACTCGGACTTCAAGGTGATAAGGCACGACGGGAGGCCGGTCGGCCTCGCCATGGTCTTCAGGCTGAGCGGACCGCTCTACATAGAATACGAGGACCCGTCCCTCGGCCAATCCGGCTACTACGAGGTCAACATGACGTTGGTCCTCATGGCCATCTACCACCCGGGCCTTGAGGAAACCATCTTCGCTACCTGCGGCCAGAACAGCTCCCTAGTGGTCTACCACGTGAAGGGCGGCCTGGTCCTGGCTGCTGGCTTCAGGCTGAGCGGCTGGCCTTCCGAGCCTTCCGACACGAGGCTCGTCATGGCCTTCACCATAAGGCTCAGGGCTGCCTCGTGGTTAGGCGAGGGGACGGACCGGGAGAAGGCTGACGTGAGGTGGGTTGTGCCCTTCTGCGGCTCCACCAGGCCGAGGCTCGTGACGCACAGGGCCCTGATAAGGGGCACCTTCGCCTTCCTGCCGAGGGCAGCCATAAGGAACTCCACCGGCGGCTGGGAGCCCGCTCGAGCGGCCTGCATCTACGTCGTGAAGGGCTTCACGCTTAGGCTTGCCATAATTGTCCCGAAGGCAGACGTAGTGGTCTGGCCAGCCGTGAGGCACTAAGGGGCCATTAGGGCCGGCTGACCGACCAACACCCTCTTTTTCTCATTTTATAACGACCTCTCTTCCTGGGTTCCAAAACGGAACCCGTAAAATCTTTAAGTCTTTAATCGAACGCACTTCTTGGGATCTGGCATGAAGCCAGCGGGAAAGTGCACGTGGGACTATATACTCAGACGGATACGAGAATGCAGGAGGGAATTCGCTGAACCCCTGGAGAGGATAAGGTGCTTCGAGAGGATAATAGAAGATTGCGGCGAGGACGGCATGGTATTCTTCGCTATGGGCGAGGAATACGAAGCTAAGGGCGATTACGAAAGTGCGTTACGTTGTTATGAGAAGGCCCACAGCTTATTCCCGTTACCAAAATGGAGGGATCGAGCTAAGAGGGCCATCAGGAGGGTGGAGGAAAAGATCACGGGGAGGAAGAGATGGCGGTCATTGGGCGATCTCTCCAACGTGCTCTTCATAGTCGGGTGCACTAAGAGGAAGATATGGGACGACATCCCGACGGCCCCCCGTAAAGTGCCTGCACGTTTTGCATACAGGGGCTGGCGGTTTGTTCAGTTCCTTAAGTTCATAGAACTCTTGGAGAAGAGTCTCGAGGCGAAGTGGTTAATCCTCAGCGCTAAATACGGACTCATCGAGCCCTGGCATCCAATAGAAAACTACGATGTTACGCTGGGGCAGGAAGGGGCCATTACCGACGAGGAACTCAGAAACCAAGTGCTTCACGGTGAGTTCTGGGGGAGCAAGGGTTCTTTAAGGAATTTCCACACAGTTTGCTTCTTCGGCCCTGACTCCTACTGTGAAATGGTCAGGAGGGCGTTTGAGGAAATAGTTGGGAGGATAATTCAATTAACCCTGTCGGACATGCTGAACCTGGTAGACCCATACCTGCTGAGGGTCATAAATAACCTCAGGAGGTCACGTGAAGTGATGGTTGAAGCTCCATCTGAGGCTGTATGTCATGCTTTTAATGCCGTGATGAACGTCCTCCAGCGGAGGATCATAGACGAGAAGGGCGTGAAAGTCCTCGAAGATCTGAAGAGGAGGAGGAAGATGTATTTAGACATCCTGCTCAAGGTCTTGAAGGACGCTGGCGTGGAAATCGGCAAGGATTTAGAGAACCAATTGCACATGCTCAGAGAACTACGCAATAAGGTGCAGCACGAGGACTACAAGCCGACGGAGGACGAGACCGCATGGGCATTAAGACTGGCTAAGAACGTGGCCTCTTCTTGGTATCCAATAGTGCTTAACTGGCTGGACCCGTGAGGATGCTAATGCTTATGTGTTCTCCCGCTCACTTCCTAAATGAGTGCTCATGGTCAGGAGGCCCCCGGACAGGGCCAGGGGCAGGAGGGTCCCCGTCGGCCCGAGGTGGCTCGAGGGCATCTTGGACGACCCGGGTGTGATGTCTGAGCTGGGCCTGGGGCCCGAGGAAAAGGCCAGGCTCGTCCGGTCGGTCGGCAGGGCCTACGCCAGAACGCTCTGCCTGAGGTGCAAGGGGAAGGGGCTCTGCGGCCGCCCGGATTGCCCGTTCCTTGAGGCCCTTAGGTTCTTCTGCTCTTCCATGCCGGACCTGGAGGGCACCGAGCTGGAGGGGACGAGCCCTCCAGCCGTCTTCGTGGGCAGGATTGGCTACCCGTTCGTCAGCGTGGGCCCGCTGGTCCCGCCCGTGAAGGGCGATACGGCCCTCATGGACAGGCCCGAGGATTGGGCTGGCCTCCCCCTGGCCGAGATAATAAAGATGCGTTCCTCGCTCGTGAGGGGCAAGTTCACCGTCGATGTCAGGAAGCCCTGGAAGGCCGGGAGGCTGCTCGACCTGACCTTGGAGCTGGCCCTGTCCGAGGGGTCGACCGAGTCGGAAGCCGTGTTCAGGAAGAAGCCGAGGAAGGTGCTTGTCTTGGATGAGGGCGTCCAGCCCTTCGGCCCGACGGCACCGCTCAGGTCCCTAGACGTGGACGTGGGCCGCTGGGACCGCAAGCTGGAGAGGGCTTACTCTGACACGGACCTGAGGGCCTCAGAAGCCGTCCTATGGCTCTATGAGGAAGGGGTACCCGTCTCTAGGATACAGAGGGCCTTCAGCATGGGTGCCTTCGGCCTGGGCCGCTTGAGGTGTTTGGTCCCGACCAGGTGGAGCATAACGGCCGTGGATAGCATGATATCCAGGGCCCTATCGGGCCGCATAAGGGACTACCCGGTCCTGAACGAATACTGGGTCTACCATGCCTCCCTGTTGGACAACCACTACGTGGTCATCCTGGCCCCTGACTCCTGGGCCTTCGAGCTCCTCGAGGCCTGGGCACCAGGGGCCCTTTGGAACCCCTCCGCCGAGACGTGCGTGGTATCCGATTGGGAAGGATGGCGTGGCCGGACCACTTACGCCCGGCCGGGAGGCTCCTATTATGCTGCCAGGTTGGCCGTCTGCGAGGCCTTGGACAGGATGAGGAAGCAGGCCCGTGTGATCGTCCTCAGGGAGGTCAGGCCAGGCTACAAGTTCCCGGTCGGCGTCTGGCAGGTCCGGGAGGCCGTTAGGACCGCCTTGCGGTCCGAGCCCTTCAGGACGGACAGCCTCGAGGAAGCCCTGGAACACGCCTCCAGGTGGCTCGTCATACCGGCCCGTGTGTGGCTGAGGGCCAGCAAGCTCCTCAAGGACGCCCTGTGCCAGAGGAAGCTCACGGACTTCCGGTCGGGACCAGGCCCTTGAGCCTCCTAAGGGCCTTCAGCTTCTCTTCCTGGCCCAGTTTTGCCTTCTCTATGGCCTCCCTCAGGACGGAGATGGCCTCGTCCATCAGGGCCCTGTTGACCGGGTATGGGACGCCATCCTTGCCCCCGAAGGCGAAGGAGAAGCGAGCTGGGTCCTGCCATGAGGGCTCCTCGCCATACACCAGGTCTGCTATGAGGGCTAGGGCACGGACCGTGGCGGGCCCTAGGCCCCTTATGGCCAGTAATTGCTCGTAGTCGGCTGGCTGGAGTTCGTAGGCCCTGGCTAGGGCATCCCAGTTGGCGTTCAAGGGCATCCTCAGGTATTTGAGGACCGCCTTAGCACCTGGCCCCTTGAGGCTTAAGCCCGGGAGCCAATCGCAGAGGCTCTTCTGCCACTCTGGCCTGAGGGACCTAAGGAGCCTCTTGACCCGGGATGGGCCTTCCTTGGCCAGGTCAACCGATGCCTTACGACAGCCCTCGCTCTCCCGAGCCGTCATGTCCAATACGGCTGGCCTGACGGCATCGGACGCTATGCCCGAGTGGGGTTCTACCACGAAGCTGCCCTCCAGGGCCCCGGAGAACCAGTGGTACCTGCGGGCCGTCCTGTCGGCCGGGCACATGCCTTGCTGCACGACGGCCCAAGAGCCATCTTCGGACACGAAGAGGGCGTGGTGGTAGAGCGTGTAGCCATCTTGGACGGCCGCATTATCCACCTTGGCGGCCATCCTGCTGGCGTACTTCAGCTCCTCATGGACCCTCTCCGGCAGGCCGAGGACCTCAACGGCCCTATCTATGTCCTCTGGCGTAGCTAAGGAACGCTTGCCCTTCCCCCCGCAGACCGCCAGGCCGTGTTCCTCGGGCCTGAGGGCCTGCCTAAGCACGGCCGTTATGACGGTCGTTATGCCAGAGGAATGCCAATCGAAGCCCAAGACGCACCCCAAGGCCTGGAACCAGAAGGGGTCCGCTAGACGCCTGACGAATTCCTCGGGGCCGTGTTCTTCCACGAGCAAGACGGCTATGGCATCGGCGAGGCGTACCATCCTACGCATGAGCCACCTCGGGACGCCGCCCTTGTGGAGCGGCAGGTCGGCTACGCCGGTACGCCTCAAGCCAAGAATGGGTAGGCACCCCCATCCTTAAGCGTTCTGGACGTGATGGAGGAGAACCAGTATGTGTCTCTGCGGCATTCTCAGCTGGGCCAGAACTCCAAGGGGGGACGCCCTCACGTGCCCTCTTACCTAGCTCATCCCTAAAGGCCCAGAGCCCGAAGCCCGCCTCCTCAACCTCGCCTCACGGTGCTTTTCTCCCTGAGGCGTTCCTTGGCCTTCAGGCTCATGAGGTGCAACATGGCCTTCCTGAAAAATGCGATTTCCGAATTCTTCCTTAGCCAGGCTTAAACTTAGTGATGGACTTGATAAATGCCAAGGTGCTCGAGGCCGTTAGCTCTCGAGCAGCCTGCCGGCCCTGTCTATCTCGCCGGCCCTTATGCGGGTCGTGGATATGGGCTTCCCGTCCTCGGCCAAAACCATCGGTATCACGACCAGCTCGAGCGGCCTTAGGCCCCTCTGGGCCCTCAGCCTGTTAAGCTCCTCCGCCTTAGGGGCCGTTTCCTCGCTCACCACTATGGCCTCGAAGCCGCCGTCCCACAGGGCTGGCCCGTATGGGTCGTTTATGGCCACGACCTCTGTCCTGTGGATTTGGCCTTCATGTAGTATGAAGGCCAAGAGCTCCTCCAGCCGCTCCTTATAAGGTGCCACTTCGTGGGGCTTGCCCATCTCCGCCACGAACTCGTCCGTGGTGAGACCTATGATGACCTTCTCGCCCACCTCGTAGGCCTTCCTAAGAAGGGCCTTGTGGCCCTCGTGGAACATATCGAACGTGCCGGCCACGCCCACGAGCCTGAAGGGCTTCTCCGGCAAGCACGTTCACCTCCCGACCTTCACCAGCTCGGCGGGCTTCCAGCAGGCATCCAAGACGTATATATTAGCTTCGGGCAGGAAACGCCTGAACACGGCCAGGGCCTTGGCCAACTCTTCCTCGTCCCTAGCTATAGCGTGGACAGCCTCCCCTATCATGTTCTGGGCACAGTAGAGGCCCTCGGACCTGAGGGCCTCCATCAGGGCCCTGGTCCGGGCCGTTGAAAGGCCGCTTTCTAAGGCGAACTGCCTGCAGGCTTCCATGAATACCTCGAGACAGGGGTCATCCAATATGGCCTCAAGGGCCTTCCGGCCAGCCGAGTTTATCCGGTCCTTCCCGGCCGTCCTGACGAGGACTTCCCTGGTTTCTATTGGCCCGAAGACGCCTGAGATGACCTTAAGGTCCTTGGGAGCAGGTATCTTGTCTATCAAAGCCCTCCCCGGCCCCCCGGGCTCCACGGTTATTATGCAGGGGCCACCGAGCATTAGCGGTCCCACGGTCCCGAGGCCTGTCTTGCACTTGATCTCAGCCGCGTGAGCCATCCTGCCTAATTGGTTGTAGGTCAGTTTGAGGTCTAATGCAGCTGATAGTGCTAAAGCGGCCGTCAGGGCACCGGCAGCACTCGTCCCGAAGCCACAGGCCATGGGGACCGGTATGGTGTGGTATACCTCAACCAGGTAGTTCCTGCCGTCCAGCGATAAGATTTCTTCCACGACCGCCCGGGTGGTCCTCGCCTCGTGCTCCTGACCATTTATCCTTATCCTTACCTCGGTCCTATCCGCCTCTTTGACCTCAACCACGGTTTCTATCCCAGCGTTGAGGGTGAACCCTCCTCCTCTGGCACCTACGAGTTCCAGGTCGCTTAGGGGCCTGCCGTCAGGACCCGTATCACATATCTCGAAGAAGCTGGAGAGGCCAGCTGGCGATACGGCCCTGGCGAACGGCAAGCGTCATCACCTCTCACGGCCCTGGAAGAACTGCGGGAAGGCCCTTGAGCAGGCCTCCAGTATGGGCGGCCCGAGGGCCACGAGGAAAGGTATCTCGGTCGAGAAAGTCCAGGTCATCCATATGCCGGCTGCGTAGAACGGGAGCTTGAAACCTCCTCCAGCCGCCAGGGGGAGCACGAAGAACTGGCTGAACAACCACACGAATATGCCTATCCACGTGCTCCCGACCAGCAGGCCTAAGACAGAGCCCACCTGGTAGCCTTTCCATTTGGGTGCTATCTTGAGGGAAGCTAAGAGGAAGGCAAGTGCTATGGCACAGGCTGCAGCGAAGATCAAGCCCACGCTGGGATTCATGAGCCCTCCGGAGCACAGCAGGGCCGTCACGGCAGCCGGGGCTACCGTGCCAGCTGTCCCCACGGCCACGGCATCTTGGCCCCTGAGGTCCCTGCGGGACAGCCAACCTATGATGTAGAAGCAGAGGAAGTTGGCTGGCACGCCCGCCAGGAGGCTGAGGAGGGCGTTCCCGTGTATTATCATGTCGCTTATGAAGATGCCCACGGCTGCCCCGAGGCCGCCCACCAGCGGACCTAAAACGGCCGAGAAGACGGCAGGTATGATGACGACCGGCCAGAACCGGACCACGCCCACCATAGGGCAGACCAGGCCCAGCCAGGCCAGTATGCCGAAGCCAGCGTAGAGGGCCGCACAGATGGAGGCCGCACTCACGTCCAGGGTCCTGAGCCTGAGGCCTGCCATGCGGACCGCCGGGTAAGATGACCTCATGAGTCAGATATTTATTTCGCAAGAAATCTATATAGAGGTATAGAGATAGGTTAGAGGAACAAGTCCTGTTCCCTTGGCCTTATGAGCTCCCTAGCGGTGGCCTCCTCCGAGGGCCTGTAGGAATAGCCCCTTATTATGACGACTGGTATGCCCTCGTCTGCCTGTCCCATGACGAGTTCGGCCGCTGAGGCCAGCTCATCGGCCACGGCGACCTGGGTTACCCTGAGCGTGTAGCCGAACAGGTCTACGTCGCCCCTCCGGTCCCATATCGGCTCGAGGCCCGACACCCCTATGGCCACGTTTATCGTTCCACGCCTGAGAGGGCGGCCGTGTGTATCGCTTATTATGACGGCTACAATCGCTTATTATGACGGCTACATCACGGCCAGTAAGCTTCTTTATGCGTTCCCTTATCCTCCGGGCCGAGGCATCTGGGTCCTCGGGCAGCAGGGCTACCCGGTCTTCACCGGGCACGTTTGACCGGTCAACGCCAGCGTTCGCACACACGAAGCCGTGTTTCGTCTCGCATATCAGGTGCCCATCTCCCATTCGTGCTATAGAGCAGCTCTCACGCAGGACGACCTCAATGAGCCTCGGGTCCTTCCCCATGGCATCGGCCACGTTCTTCGCGAACTCCGAGGGCACTACATCAGATAGGTTGATCACGCGGCCCTCGGCCCTCGAGACGATTATGTGCGACACGACCACTACATCGCCATCCCTTATGCCGACTCCCTCACGCTTAGCTGCCTCGCATATCAGGGCCCCTATGTCGTCGCCTTCCTTCACTATCGGTATGGTCTCCAGGCCTATGATGCGTAACTCCTTCATGGCTGCCACATGGGGGCCTTGTCACCTTAAAATACTCATGTGGGGTCGGGCCATCCGAAAACCTTAAATACACATGTATTACGGAACTGCTCGAAAGTATTACGGAGGGAGGAGGCCTGCAGTTGGCCATCAGGCTCGAGGACGTTTCGACCACCTACGAGGGCGAGAAGAGGCCAGCGATAAGGGACATAAACCTCAAGGTCCGGTCCGGCGAGCTCATAGCGGTCATAGGGCCGAACGGGGCCGGGAAGACCACCCTCTTAGAGACCATAAACGGCCTCCTGAGGTCAGAGGGGCTGGTCGAGGTCCTCGGCCTTGACGTACGCAAGTACGGGCGTGAGGTGAGGCGTAGGACGGGCTACGTGCCCCAGGACTTCATGGTCCCTTCCGACACGCCCTTCTTGGCCAAGGACATAGTCATGATGGGCCGTGTGGGCCGTATAGGGCTGCTGAAGCCGCCCTCTAAACGCGATTGGGAGGTCGTGATGGCCGTCATGGAGCAGCTCGGCATAGCCGACTTGGCCGATAGGCCTGTGGGCAAGCTGTCCGGCGGCCAGCAGCAGAAGGTCATGATAGCCAGGGCCCTGGCTAAGGAGCCGGAGCTGCTCCTCCTCGACGAGCCCTTCAGCAGCCTCGATGCCAGGTCGAGGGAGACGGTCTGCCGCCTGATAGCGGACCTGAGGGATGACAGGTCCGTGACCGCCCTCGTGGTGACGCACGACCTATCCGCCATGCCGGAGGAATGCGATAGGGCCGTCTTGCTGAACGGCGGACGCATAACGGCTGACGGAGAGCCCGAGGAGGTATTCAGGTCCGAGGCCTTCCTCAGGGCCTACGGGCACATAAAGGTGGTGAGGCCATGATAGAGCTTCCGTCCGGCATCCTAATAAGGGCCTTGATCGGGGGCCTGTTGGCTGGCTCCTTATGCTCCCTGCTGGGCGTCTTCGCCGTCAGGCTGAAGATGGCTTCCATAGGGTTCTGCATGTCTCACGCTGCCTTCGCGGGTGCAGCCCTCGGGACCCTGCTGGCCCTGGACCCGTTGGCCACGGCCATGGTTTTCTCGCTTGCGACAGCTGCACTGCTCGGCCCAGTGGCGGACAAGGCCCGGCTACCAGCCAACGTCATAGCCGGTATAATGTTCCCGATAACGATGGCCCTTGCCTTCATATTCATAAGCCTCATGCCCGGCCCCGTGGTCGGCCTGGCAGCCCTCAGCCTCCTCTGGGGCAGCGTCCTGACCGTCAGCCCGAGCGACATAGCCTTCCTGGCCATCCTGATGGCCCT
>NJEJ01000041.1 GCA_002255025.1 Candidatus Bathyarchaeota archaeon ex4484_135
CGTTCCGTAATCTATGTAGAGCGGTTGAGAGTATTGATGCCGCTCTAGACGGCATTTTTAGGGAGATTTATGGAGAAGGGTACGTACTTTCAGCAAGTCATCAAAGCCCGTAAAGAGGCCTATCTTTAAATAGCGGATTTGCACCTCTTTAGTGAGGAGAGAGGTGATATGGCTCAAAGGGGCGGGCAGGGGCCAGATCTACCAAGCTTCTTTAAGAACAATCCCTGGCTCGATATTCTCGCGCAACGTGGGACAGAGCTAGACTTCATGACCTCATCAGCGTCTTCATCTCCTGCAGCCTGTGAGACGACGCCCGCTACTGAAACAGAGTCCATCACAGGCTCGCTAGCCACGCCTGTTATGTGCGTCCCTGGCGAATTTGTGATGAAGTTTGAGCTGCCCTCAGAACTCGTTAAGGCTATCAAGGAGCTCAAGGAGACCATAGTAATGGCCTTATCCGCGAGCCAACGTCAGGCTACAATAATCCCAATATACATTCCCATAAACGTGGCCCAATTAGCTCATCAGACCATACATGCCTCAATACTAACTCAGGGCTTAGAGGAGAACAGGCTCATCTGTCCTAAGTGTGGGAGGCCAGGCAAGCTAAGTAGGGCTCGTAAGGGCAAGAGGACTTACATCATAATTCTGCATGGCCGCCAGAAATGTTATCTTGGCTTACTAGACAGAGTAAAGGAAAAGTGGCCCCATCTGCTTCAGAGGAAGTTGTCTGAAATTGATAACGGGCAGCCGCGGCTGGTGATTCAGTCGTGCCTTGTTCCGCTTGGCTTAGCGGGTCTGAACATGGGGGAGGGCTTATATCCCTCTTCTAACGGCCCCTTTACGGGTGCGGGGGTTCCCGAGCCAGGTCAAAGGGGCGGGCCTGAGGCGCCCGTGGCGTAGGCCTGCGTGGGTTCAAATCCCACCCCCCGCACCATAAGGCAAATAGAGGTCTTGAGCTTCTCGACTAGGGCGTTTAAAAGAAAAAGAGATGGCGACTTCTCCTAAGCTTTCTGAGCTTTCTTGGCAGCTTCTTCTAAGACCTGGACGCCAGGGAGCTTCTTCCCCATTAAGTATTCTATGAAGGCACCACCGGCCAGGCTGACGGCCGAGAATTTGTCGAAAAGGCCCAGCTTCTTTAGGACGGCTACCGTATCTCCTCCTCCCGCCAGGGAGAAGGCAGCTGAGCTGGCCACGGCCTCGAATACCTTCTTAGTGCCCTCAGCGAATGGGTCTTTCTCGTAAACGCCTAGCGGGCCGCTGACGACTACCGATTTAGCCTCCTTAACCATGGAGCTGTAGGCCTCGGCCGTCCTCGACCCTATGTCCATGATGGGATGCTCTATCGGAAGCTCGTCTACGCTCTTCTCCTCCCTCTTGCCCTCGATATCGCAGGCCACGTCGATCGGGACCTCTATCTTACCTGGGAAGGCCTCTAGTATCTCCTTCATGGCGTCCGCGAGGCCAGCGAGGCCTTTCTTCTCCAAGACTTCATCGCTGGGCTTGCCGAGCTGTACGCCCTTGGCCTTTAGGAACAGATGTCCGACAAGGCCGCCCGTGAGGACCTTATCGGCTATGCCTTTCTCGAGCACATAGCGTATTATGTCAACGCATTTCTCTGCCTTGGCACCGCCCAGTATGTATATGCAGGGCTTTTCGGGTTTCTCCAGGGCCTTCTCCAGGGACCTGAGCTCTTTCTCCATGACACGACCAGCCACGGCTGGCAGGACGGCTGCAAAACCCACTACGGAGGCATGGGACCTGTGAGCTACCGAGAAGCCGTCTAAGACAAACAGATCGGCTAGAGGGGCTAGCTCCCTCACGAGCTCTGACTTGGCGTGCTCCTCGGGGCTCTTCTTCTTGGTCTCCTCTGGGAAGGTCCTCACGTTCTTCAGGACGAGTACCTCGCCGGGCTTCAGGGCCTTTATGGCTTCCTTTGCCTGGGGGCCGTAGAGGTCATGCACGTACTTCACGGGCTTCCCGAGGGCCTTCTCGAGGGCCTTGGCGTGTTTCTCGAGGCTTTCCGTGAACTCGGGCTCGCCAGGGCGTCCCTGGTGGGCCAGTATGACTATCTTGGCTCCCTTCTCCACTAGCTCCTTTATAGTAACGGCGTGCTCCCTTATGCGGGTGTCATCCAGTATCTCACCCGTGCTCGGGTCAATTGGCACGTTGAAATCTGGCCTTACGATGACCGTCTTCCCGGATACGTCCACATCGTCGAGCGTGAGGAACTTCACCATGCCCTTTCACCCCACCAACGGGTGGGACTTGTTAAGATAAGCCTTCTGATTGCCCGGCTGGGCAGGCCAAGCTTATACGGCCCCGAGCACCACATAGGTCGGTGATGAACCCCAGCTTTTGGGATAGATGACCGGTCGCCCAGCTCACGCTGAGCTTTTTCCACAACGCTCCTTTCTACGCCTAAGCCATATCTCCCTTTAGGCCCTTAGCAGTACAGGAGCTAGAGGCAGGTCAGTTCTAGGTGAATTATAGGATGTGACCGGTCAAAACCGATAAAAGAAGCTAGGTTCCGGGTGCTGTCGCCCGGTGCTCAGCTGGCCATATCGCACATCTTCTTCAGGAACTCGGCCATGCGGCAGGAGTAGCCCCACTCGTTGTCGTACCAGGCCAGCACCTTCACGAGGCGGCCCTTGGGCGAGGGCATGACACGGGTGCTCAGTGCGTCCACCACGGCCGAGTACGGGCACTTCCTGAAGTCGCTGGACACCAGGGGCTCCTCGGTGTAGGCCAGTATGCCCTTCAGGGGTGGCTTCTCGGCAGCAGCCTTGAAGGCCTCGTTCACGTCCTCCTTGGTCACCTCGGTCTTGAGCCAGGCCGTGAAGTCCACTATCGAGACGGTCGGGACGGGCACCCTAAGGGCTATGCCGGTCACCTTGCCCTGGACGGGTGTGTAGGTCAGGGCAGCTGCCTCGGCGGCACCGGTGGTGGTCGGGACTATGTTCCAGGGAGCTGCCCTAGCACGCCTCGGGTCCCTGTGTATCCTGTCTAGGAGCCTCTGGTCGTTCGTCACGGCGTGGACAGTCGTCATTAGGCCAGCCTCGATACCGAAGTTCTCGTCGAGGACCTTCATGACGGGTGCCACGCAATTAGTCGTGCAGGAGGCCAGGGACAGCACGGTGTGCTTCTCGGGGTCATAGAGGTGGTCGTTTACACCCGGCACGATGGTTATGTCGGCTGCCGTGGCGGGCCTCATGGGTGCCGACACAAGAACCTTCTGGGCACCAGCCTTAAGGTGCTTCTCGGCCTTCTCACGCTCCCTGAAGATGCCGGTGCACTCGGCCACGACATATATGTCCTTCTCCTTCCAGGGCAGCTTCTCCGGGTTGGGCTCGCTTATGATCTCGATCTCGTAGCCCTTGACCTTCATGACGCTGTCCTCGACCTTGACCTCCCAGGGCAGCTTGCCGAAGTTCGTGTCGTACTGCAGGAGGTGAGCCAGCGATTCAGGTGGTGCCAGGTCGTTTATGATCACGAAGTTCACCGGTATGTCGTGCTCCAGGGCAGCCCTGAACAACAGCCTGCCAATCCTGCCAAAGCCATTTATGGCTACCTTAGCCGCCATTACACCCCCTCCTCAAGCCCACGTAGCCTAATGCGTTATAAGACTTATGCTGCCCTTCACGAGCCCGCTGGGCTCCTTAAGGCCCTCTTATCTACATCGGCTCTCCCAGATCTCACGTAATCGAAAGCCCTCAATACGAAATCCACTTCTTCACCCGTCAGGTCAAATACGAGTTCACGGCCCGACCTGAGGGATATTTTGAGGCCAAAGCCCGCCAGAAGGCCTACTATGCCTTTCGACATGTTGGTCACTTCCTCGAGTGGTAGCTCGAGGACCAGCTTACGCCTGACCTCTTTCTCGGCGAAGAACAGGAACCTACGCCTCACTACCACCTCGCGTGCTTCCTCGAAGAGCAGTCTTTTATCCGTCATGAAGAAGAAGCCCTCGATTTTCTCCTCGTCCATCATCTTGGATTTAGCAGCAAATATGAGGTCCTCCCCTGGGCCTAGGCTGAAGGATGCCTCCCTCAGAATCGCTAAGCTCGTTTCTATCAGCTTCAGGAAGCCCTCTAGCTCGCGTGCCCTATCCACGTATGACCTTATCTCCCGCCTGACCTCTTCGACCTCGGACCTCACCCTCTCCTCGAGTTCGGCCAACAACCTTTCCACATTCTCGGTCAGGGCCTCAG
This sequence comes from Candidatus Bathyarchaeota archaeon ex4484_135, assembly GCA_002255025.1. Taxonomy (GTDB): domain Archaea; phylum Thermoproteota; class Bathyarchaeia; order EX4484-135; family EX4484-135; genus EX4484-135. Next base: position 4,212 of record NJEJ01000041.1, read on the forward strand.
CAGAGGCCGCATCTCCGGACCTCAGATAGGCCCTTGCGTCCTCTATGGAGGACCTGATGCTCCTTATCTCCTCCCTGGCCCAGGAGTCGAGCGTCACGAGCCTGGACAACAGAGGCCTCCTGATGTTATGCCATCTGTCCGAGAGGCCTTTGATATCCACGTCTATGTCCCTGAAGAAGATGTAACCTGCATCTCTTAACGCCCCCAGCTTGGCCATCAGGCCCCTGAGGGTTATATCCACGTTGTTGAACTCGGCCCTCGTCCTCAATATTTCCTCGGAGAGTTCGCTCGTCTTTAGCTCGGCTCCCCCGAGCCTTTCCTCAAGCACAGACCTAAGGGACTCATTCATGTCATTTTTTAGGTAGCTCGTGGTTTTTATTAAACATAGCCCAAAGCTGGGGAGACGGTTATAAGCCCCCGGCCCAGGCCATAGGAAGACGAGCAAAGGGAGGTGCTGCGATGGCCTACAAGTACCTGGCCGAGGCCTGGAAGAAGCCGCATGAAGAAGGGCCGATGGGCATCAGCGTAGCCGAGATAATGCGTGAGAGGCTCATAAGGTGGCGTAGAGAACCTGCCGTCGTCCGTATAGAGAAGCCCACCAGGCTAGATAAGGCCCGGAGGCTCGGCTACAAGGCCAAGCAGGGCTTCGTGGTCGTGAGAGTCCGTGTGAGGCGTGGCGGGCTCAGCAAGCCCAGGCCGAGAGCCGGCCGAAGGCCGAAGAGGATGGGTGTCCGCAAGTACAAGCATGCTAAGAGTCTCAGGCTCATAGCTGAGGAGAGGGCAGCCCGCAAGTTCCCGAACTTAGAGGTCCTGAACTCTTACTGGGTCTGGGAGGACGGCCAGTACAAGTGGTTCGAGATCATCTTGGTTGACCCGCATCACCCGGCCATAAAGAACGACCCCGAGGTAAACTGGATATGCCACCCGAGCCAGAGGGGGCGTGTCTTCAGGGGCAAGACGGGTGCTGGCCGCAGGATGAGAGGGCTGCTCCACAAGGGCAAGAAGGCCGAGAAGCTGAGGCCTAGCAAGAGGGCTGCCTGGCTCAGGAAGCTGAGGAAGAAGGCGAAGAAGAAAGGCATAACAAGGGTCCTTAAGCACCTGTTATAAGTTCTAAGGGCCCTTAGAGCACGAACACCATGGCGACAACAACACAGCCGAAAACGCCCTGTGGGACCTTCATGACCTCGAAACGCCTCTTCACGTCCTTTATCTTGAAGTTACGGGTCTCGGCCATCTCCTTTATGCGGGCGTCAAGAGCTGATATGAGGGCCCTCCTATCGTAATGGCCTTCTACCTCTGCCACCAGGCCCATGCGGCCTCCTTCTTCCCAGGCCCAGGCTAAACCAGCCCCTATGGTCTCCCCAGGCCCCCCTATAGCCTTAGCCATCACCACGGGTGTTATGGTACCGACATCTAGCTTCTTCCAACGCCTCTCCCTGCACTTAGGAGGTATTATTGATGAGACGAGCAGGAGGTTGCAATTCGCTATGCCAGCCTCCATGAGGGCCTTGTCGAAGGCGTTCATGGGCGAGGTGGGGCTAGTCCCTCTCCCGCTTGTGAGGAAGAACTCCCTAGGCATCAGGGCGGTAGCTCTGGTCCTCCTCATATCCCCACCCGATTGCTGAATGTCCGAAACTGTAAATAACTTTAACCCGACCAGACCATTTGGCATGATCAGAAAACGCTTTTTTAAGGCCGGATTTCCCTGAAGGCCTCGGATAAAGGATGGCCCTTGCAGTGGAGGAGGAATTCCTTATAGTAACCAAATGGAGACCTAATGACCACGAGGCCCTCTGCCCTGAGGGCTTCCTCAAAGGCCTTCAGGACCACGAGGGCTGTTTCTGGTCTGGCCAACTCCGTAGAAAGGTGTGCGTAAGGATAGACGACTACACGCCTGCAGCCTATGCGTTCTGCGAACTTCAGCACTTCCCCCTTAGCCTTATTCACTAGCTCAGCGTGAAAAACTCCATCACCTTTCTCCACGGCCGTGAAGCACACTACCACATCCTTGAGGTCGGCTTCTTCTGGCTCGGGATCGTCCTTGACGGCCAGGCCCCTCGCTGGCCCCCTTATCCTCCACCAGAACCTTGAGGCATGGATGAGCAGTAGCCTCAAGGCCCACCGCCGTAAATGGCTTGTGCTAAGCCTCTTAACTCTGACGGCCCAGGGAAGCCGGGTTAGCCTTGCCGGAGGGAGTTGCCAAGACGGCCATAGCTTACCATGAGAAATACGCACAATATGACCTTGGACCTGGGCACCCGTACAGAGGCGATAGGTTCCCGAGGGCCTGGGAGTTCTTTAAGAAGATGGGCCTATTGGAAAGGCCCGAGGTCGTGGTCGTAAGACCCGAGCCAGCGGGCAGGGAAGACCTGCTCAGGGTTCACGACGAGAAGTACGTGGACCTCATATTCAGGCTGTCAGAGCACTCAAGGCCCTATGATTGGGAAACCCCCTGCTCGCCCGAGATACTTGAGGCAGCCCTGCTCATAACGGGCGGTGCCCTGGCCGTCGGCTCCAAGGTCATGGAGGGCGAGGTAGAGAAGGGCGTGGCCATGGGCGGTGGCTTCCACCACGCTGGCCGTGATTATGGAGGCGGCTTCTGCCTCTTCAACGACGTGGCCATCCTGGCCGTCTTCCTGAAGGAACGCTACAGCCTAGACAGGATCATGATAGTTGACCACGATGTCCACGCTGGCAACGGGACGAGCGACATATTCTACTCGGACCCGACCGTCCTCTTCATATCCATACACCAGGACCCGAGGACCATCTACCCCGGGACGGGCTTCGTGCACCAGATCGGCTCGGGGCCCGGCGAGGGCTACAACGTGAACGTACCCCTCCCGCCCGGGGCGGGCGACGAGAGCTACATGAAGGTCCTTAAGGAGGTAGTCAGGCCCTTAGCCGAGGAGTTCGGCCCCCAGCTCATAATATCGAACGGGGGCTCTGACCCGCACTTCATGGACCTGTTGGGCAGCCTGCGTATAACGGCCCGGGGCTTCTACTCCATAACCAGGTTCCTCACGGGCCTTGCGGACGAACTCTGCGGCGGCAAATACGTGCTCATGCCGGGCAGCGGCTACAACCCGTCTGTGTTGCCCATGTCTTGGTACGCACTCGTGGCAGGTGCCATGAGGCTTGAGCCAGATGGCATAGAAGAACCGAGGTCTCCCCCGCCGGAGCCAGATTACGTCAAGAAGGAGGTCGAGAAGGTCATATCGGAGATCAGGGAGGTCCTGAAGCCCTACTGGCGTTGCCTCAGGGCTTGACCTTCTGCTCCCTGAACTCCCTCAGGCCCCAGGCCACCAGGATCGGGCCGATCACCGAGCAAGCACCTGCGGGCACGAGCATAGCGTTCGAGGCCAGGAGAGAGCACCCGACCGTTATGGCCAGGAGGACGGAGGCTACGACGTAGAAATGTGGTTTATCGGCGAACAAGGCCTCGGAAAACAGGACACCGGAGGCCAAGTATAGGACCACTAGGACCGATATGAAGGGCTCGGAGAGCGATGCATAAGCACCTAGGAACAGGCCGGTCCCTATCAGGAGGCCGCCGGCGGTAAGCGAGATTCTGGCCATGAGGGACCGCATCCCCAGCACCGGCCTTAATTTCCCGCACGCCTTTTATACTTGAGGAACTCAGTTCTGTCCGTGAAGGCCCAGGTATTCTTCACGGACATGAGGGCTAGGAAGGCCGAGGAAGCGTCTGTCAAGAAGCTGAGGAAGCTGCTCGATGCCTCGGGGGTACTTGATGTGGTCGAGCAAGGCGATTTAGTGGCCATAAAGGTCCACCTGGGAACGCCGGGGAACCAACGCCACATAAGGCCTCACCACGTCAGGGTGGTCGTCGAGGCCGTCAGGGAGCGTGGAGGACACCCGTTCGTGACGGA
>NJEJ01000042.1 GCA_002255025.1 Candidatus Bathyarchaeota archaeon ex4484_135
AGGGTTGAGGACAAGAGCCGGACCTTCAACATGGCCCTCGTCCACGCCCTCGAGCTGGACTTCATGCTCGACGTGGCAGAGGTCATAATAGTGAGTGCCCTGGCCCGGACCGAGTCCCGTGGGGCCCATTACAGGCTTGATTACCCGAGGCGTGATGACGAGAACTGGCTGAAGCACACGCTGGCCTACTGGACGCCCGAGGGGCCTAGGCTGGCCTACGAGCCCGTGGTCATAACGAGGTGGAAGCCTACGGCTAGGAAGTATTAAGGAGGTGATTTGGCCGTGTCGGCCGTGAGGACCGTGAAGTTCATAATAAGGCGGTACGACCCGGGGAGGAAGGCGTTCTTCACAAGCACCTACGAGGTCCCGGTTAGGAAGGGCATGACGGTCCTCGACGCCCTGCTCTACATAAAGGAGAACCTAGACGAGACGCTCACGTTCCGGTATTCCTGCCGCATGGGCATATGTGGCTCCTGTGCCCTGAGGGTGAATGGGAAGTCCACGCCCATATGCAACCTCCAGGTGCTCGACCTAGGGACCGACACGGTTCTCATAGAGCCCTTAGCCAACCTCCCGCCCATAAGGGACCTCGTGGTGGACGTAAGGCCTTTCTTCGAGCGTTTCAAGACCGTTAGGCCATACTTGCTCAGGCCCCCCGGCGAGCCGGAAGAGGAATTCAGGCAGGAGCCCGAGGTCTTCAAGCGTTACTGGCCTCTCTCGCCCTGCACGAGCTGTGCCTCATGCCTTTCGGCTTGCCCAGCCAGTATAGATGATGCCTTCCTCGGCCCGTCGGCCCTCATGACCAATTACAGGTTCATAATAGACACCCGTGATGCTGGCCTGGAAGAACGCCTGAAGGTCGTCAGGGATACCATATGGCTATGCACGGCCTGCAGCTCCTGCACCCTCGTTTGCCCGAAGGAAATCGACATAGCGAACGCCATAGTAGAGGAGAAATCCGTCCTCGTGGAACAGGGCCGTATAGCAAGGCGTATCGCGGACGTGTTAGAGAACGCCATGACGTACCACAACCCGCTCGGCCGCCTCCAGGTCAAGAGGTTAGAGTGGGCCGAGGGCCTTGAGCCGCCCTTGAAGCTGGCCCCTGAGGTCGGGAAGGCCGATAGGCTCCTATTCGTCTGCTGCCTCCAGGCCTTCGAGGCCAGGCACCAGGAGGTCGCCAGGGCCGTCGCCAGGACCCTGAGGGCCTCTGGCCTAGATTTCGCCAGCCTCGGGCCGGAAGAATGGTGCTGCGGGGACCACGTGCTCAGGATGGGCGAGAAAGGGCTTTTCGAGGAGCTGGCCGAGCACAACGCATCTGCCTTCGAGAAGTACGGCGTATCCGAGGTCATAACGGTGTCGCCGCACTGCTACTACGTGTTCAAGAACGAGGAACCGTATAGGCAGCTCGGCCTCACGGTCCTACACTACACGGAGGTACTGGCCGAGGCCATAAGCTCGGGCAAGATAAGGCCCTCCAAGGCCCTGGAGGGCCTAAAGGTGGCCTTCCATGACCCGTGCTTCCTCGGCAAGCGTTCGGGCATCTACGAGGCCCCGAGGCAGGTCCTAGAGGCCATACCGGGCATCGAGCTCGTGGAGCTCGGCAGGAACAAGGAGAACAGCTTCTGCTGCGGGGGCGGTGCTGGCCGCGTCTGGACGGAGGAAGCCGAGCCCGAGAAGAGGCCATCCGTGAACAGGCTCAGGGAAGCCCTTGAGCTGGGCGTGGACGTCATAGCGACGGCCTGCCCGTTCTGCACGTGCATGCTCGAGGACGCAGCTAAAGTCCTTGACGTCGAGGAGAAGATAGCCATAAAGGATGTGGCCGAACTCCTCGCCCAGGCCCTTTGAAGCAGGGATTGGGGGGTGGCGTCTTGCCGGGCCTGGAGGAACTCTCGGAGCTGGCCGGGCGGGTTAAGGCCCGGTTGGGCCTCAGGACCTACTTAGTAGGCGTCAAGTTGCTCAAGGACCCGTCAGAGCTGCCTAAGGAGGCCAGGAGGCCCCTCAGGGACTTCGGGTCCAAGCTCCCGGCCTGCAGGGCCCTGAACGCGGCCAGGACGTACGGCTGGCCCATCGGCCAGACGCTCGACGATATGTTCTGCGTCATAGGTGCAGCTGCTTACGGCATGTTGGAGGGGCCGGACTACGTATTCGAGTCCGGCCTGGTGAGCCACCACGCCAAGGATGGCCGGGTGGCTGAGGTCCTCTACCGTGCCCTTAAGGACCGTTTCTTAGAGCCGGGCTCTTGCTCGGCTGTCCTCTTCATGCCCATGCACAGGCTGTCCATGGAGCCCGACGTGGTCGTGGCCTACGGGACGCCGACCCAGGTGGCCGTCATCCTGAAGGCCATGGCCTGGGCTGGCGTCCTGGCCGAGATGGAGTTCGTGGGCATAGCCTCTTGCTCGGCCGTGCCGTACGTGCTGAAGAAGGACAAGCCCACCATGGCCGTCCCGTGTGCTGGCGAGAGGCTGCTCGGCCTGACGGAGGAGGACGAGGCCTGGGCAGCCTTCAAGCCCGAGCTATTGCTGGCGGTAGCAGAAGGCGTGGAAGCCATAAGGAAGATATTCCCCTACCCGCCCATCAAGCCGCTCGAGCAGCCCAGGGCACCTAAGTGGTACCCGATGAGCATAGAGGATTACCGGGAGTGGCTCGGTAAGAAGCGTTGAAAGCCTTCATGTCCCCACAATTCTTTTAAGGGCTTCTTGTGCCTACAATATCTCGAGGGGTCATGACCAAGTACTGGCTCTGTGTGGTCAACGAGGAGAACTGGCGTATCGTCAAGGAGAAGCTCGTGTGGGGCGTATCAGACCGCTACAAGAGGAAAATGGAAGAGCTCGAGGAAGGCGATTTCGTGGCCTTTTACGTTAGGCCTAAGAAGCTCGGCGGCATATTTAAGGCGGCCTCAAAGCCCTACGTGGACAAGAAGCCAATCTTCAGCTCCGAGGGCTTCAGGACGGGAGAGGTCTTCCCGAACAGGGTCAAGATTGAGCCCGTATTGGTCCCGGAGGAGCCAGTTCCCTTCGAGCCCCTGATCGGCCGGCTGAAGTTCATAAGGAACAAGGAGAAGTGGACGGGCCACCTCAGGGGGGCCATGAGGCAGATACCCGAAGAGGATTTCGAGGTCCTGAGGGAGGCCTTGGGAGGACGATAGGAAGGACATACCGTGAGCTAAGCGGGCCACAGAAAAGGAGCCGACCGGTACTTCACTCCTTCTTGCTGGATAAATACCACTTCAGGTATTCCTTGTACATCTTCTCCTTCTCATCTTCGTACTCGGCAGACATGGCTTCTCTTATCTCCTCAAATATCTTCCTCCTGGCTTCCGATAGCTCCTCACGCGTGAACATGCGTCCGCATCCCGTGCAGGTGTAGGTCTTCGTGTCGCTGTCATAAAGCAGCATGCCTCCGCACTCTGGGCAGCCGGGCGGCCCCCTACGCCTGGGCCTGAGCGGCCTCATGTGCTTCCCTGCATCGTGTGCGGGGCCTCGGCTTTAAGCGTTGCTGACCACTTAGCTCCCCGAGCGAGCTATTATCCAGCCCAGCCTCTTCTCCACGACCTCCTGGCCCCTCTCCATGCTCTTGGCCACCAGCTCGCGGGTCAGGTGGACGGTAGAGGTCAGCTTCTCTAAGGCCTTGTTCCAGGCACCGGACTTGATGGGCTCGTGCCTTATGTAGGTCCTCGTGAGCTCTATGGCCTCCTCGACCGGGCAGACGAGCCTGCAGACGCCACAGTAAACGCACGTCACCTCGTTTACTACTACCTTGCCATCGGGCCCAACGGTCAGCGTGCCCGGCACGGGACAGACGTCAACACAGTCCTTGCAGCCCTCGGGGCAGAGGTCCGTGTTTATCCTGATGGAGCCGTGAATGACCTTCACGGCCCTTATGGCACCCTCAGGGCACTTCAGCTCGCAGAGCCTGCAGCCAGGGCAGCCATCTAGGTCGATTTCCACGTTGACCTTCAGCTCCTCCGGCCTCGGGTAGGCCTTGGCTTCCTCGAGCGAGAGCTCCCGTCCGTCAGGCCCTACCACGCTGACCTTTATCAGGCCGAGGGGGCAGGCGTCCTCGCATTCCTTGCAGCCCGGTGGGCACTTGGACACGTCAACCACGACCTCACGCAACAGCCTCGGGAAGCTCTCCGACTCCGCGACCGGTATGATAGGTTGTCCGTCCTTGAGGACCTTTATGGCCCCGAAGGGGCATATGCAATTACATATGCCGCAGAACTGGCACTTCTCCTCGTCCACGTCTATCACGGGCTTCCTCGGGCCCTCGGAGCCGTTTTTCTCGGGCACCTTGACCGTTATGGCCTCCCTCGGGCATATCAGGGAGCACAGCTCGCAGCCCACGCACTTCGTCCTGTCCAGCTCGAGCTTGTGCTTGTGGACGTGGAGCCTCCGCTCTATCACGAGCCTCTCGGGCGTGTCCGTCTTCCATATCCGCATGGGCATTTCTCATCAGGCCCGCCCTGGCACACGAGGGCGTATTATTAAGCCTTTCCGGCCCCTAGGCCCAGCCGAAGGCAGACATGACCTGGGGCGTCACGAGGCCTTCTATGAGGCCAGCCAAGACGAACAGGGGCAGAAGCCCCACTAGGGCGTAAATACAGGACCTCACGACCGAGGCAAACTTATCCAAGTCAATCTGGCCCTTGAGGAAGGCCCTGTAGGCCAAGCCCATCCTCAGCCCGCAGGCCGATGCTAGGAGGAAGGCCGGCATCTCCACCACGCCGTGAGGCAGGAGGGCCGCCAAGGCCATGGCCGGGTCCCCTATGAGGGCCCCCACGAGCCCTATGACGAGCCCGTTGGCGAAGAGGAACAGCAGGACCGGCACGCCCGCCAGTATGCCTGACGTGGCCGATGAGATGGCCAGACGCCAGTTGTAGAAGGCTATGTAGAAGGAGGTCGGGAGGCCGTAGGGCCACCTCATCCTCGGGTTGATGAGCCCAGGCCTGAGGAAGCCCAGGGCCCTGACCGCGTACCTCAGGTCCTCCATGGAGCCCACGAGAACGCCGAGCACCACGCCAACCGCCATGGGCAAGATGGCCCACAGGACGAGCGATATATTCTCAGGGGCAGATAGGAAGGACCTGAGGGACTTAAAGCCCTCGTGAAAGGACCTGGAGATACCTGCCCTTATCTTCCACTCGGCTGGCTCGAGGTAGACCGTGCTGTCCTCGGCCTGCATGAATATGCCGACCCTGGCCACCTGGAAGACGGGCTCGAGGACCAACAAGATGACGAGCGACACAAGGCTGGTGAGGTCCACGCTGACCAACATGAGCAGGTTGGCCAGGAAGGCCAATCCGGCCCTGAGGGCGGCCTCGAAGATTATCAAGAGGAGCGTATCGCCTGGCTTACGGGCTAGGGTCCTGAAGCTGGCTTTGAAGCAGGCCAGCAGGCCCAGGTCGGGCCTCAGGGCAGCTGCCACGAGGACGTAGAAGGTCAGCAGGAGTACTGAGATCAGGTAAACCAACAGCAGGATGATGAGGGCTAGGGCCTCAAAGAGGAAGGCAGGCGACGTAGGGGTAAGTGCGGCCGTGGAAAGGGCTCGGTAGAAGATAAACAGGACCATGAGCCAGGTCGGGATGTCCGTCATGGTCTTCACGACGAGGGCCGCCGGGAAGAGCCTCCTCCAGTTCTTGGACATGCCCTCGAGGAAGGTGCTCAAGTTCGTCCTGCCCTTAGCGAGTAGTTCCTCGGCCATCCTGTAGAGGCCCGAGTAGGAGAAGGCCGATGCCAGAGCCCCCATGAATATGCTGCCCGCTAAGGAAACGGCCAACAGGACGATTAAGGCCCAGAGGACGCCGGGCGAGGCCAATATGGACAATAGCCTCCCGAGGTCGAAGGCCATTACGGCATCCACCAGGACCCTAAGATAGCCTGTCGAGGTCAGGTAGGCCAGCAGGCCCACGAGCGTTATGACCGATATGAGCGATGCCATGCTGGATAAGCCCGTGAAGAGGAGCACAGGGACCGCCAGGGAAGTGTTAGACCAGAAGGCCCTGAGGGCCAGCTCGAACAGCAGGAGGGCACCTTTAGCAGGCACGTATGGCCCGACCTGCCAGATCGGTGCCCGAACACCTGGCTCGCTCGGGAGGCCCTGGGCGTCCATAGCTGCCATTAGGGCCCGTGCTGGCCTTAAAAAGGTGCCCACGGGCTTGCCAGAAAGCCTTAGGAGGCCGGGCCCGCACCACGCCAGAGGCGAGAACATGGGCAAGGCCAAGAAGACCTCAAAGGTCAAGAAGTGCCCGGAGTGCGGGACCGAGGTCCAAGAGCCCTACAAGACATGGGAGCTCGTGGCCCCCTTCCCGGACAAGAAGATGAGGATAACCGTCACCATAATGGGCATGTACGAGTGCCCCAACTGTGGGAAGAAGTTCAGGGCTGTCGTGAGCAAGGTGAAGCTCGGGCCAGGAGAAGTGGAGATATCAAAGTGATGTGTGGCGGGCCCAGTGGGATTTGAACCCACGACCAACTTCTTCTATCTTGATATCTAAGTGATCGCTAGCCCTCGCCCAGCTATTGCTTCACGAGGCTCGGGAGGAACCTAGCGAACTCACATGCCCCGCCCGTTTTCTCCGTGAACTTGAGGAACTCCTGGTAAAGGCCCTTGAGGTCTTCCATGCTCATCCGAAGCTCCTTAAGTTGATCGTAAAAACGTAGCTCGGAGAGCTGTTCTTCAAAACTCTCTACCACAGCGGTCTTGAGGCCTACGCTCTCCCTCAGCTCAGTTGATATAGAACGCTCAGCTAACCTGGCTAAAATCTCATCTACAAACGTGCGCTCAGGCTCGCCGAGCTCTTCAAGCCAGGGCAGGGCCTCCCTGGCTAGCTCGTGGACGAGCTCGTGAATCGTTATGTGCAAGGCATGTGAGAACGCCTTTTTGACGGCCCTGAGGACCTGCGATTCCTCAAGACCGAAGAGTTCAACGGCCCTCTTGACCACGAAGGGCACGGCTTTGGCCAATTCGGCATTCAGTTCCTCAACTAGGACCTTTAGCTCCTCTTCCACCGCCATCCACCGTCATACGCTCGCAAGAGCAGTTCTCATAAGCCTTCCCGACGGAACAAAGTTTAGCATGTGCATATATTCTGGGTCTCCTTTCGTTAGCCGAAAATGACCTGGGCTCCTCCAGAACTAAGGCCAGAGAACTTAGAAGCCCTTAAGGACTTCGCTTACGTGCTGGGCTGGCTGATTAAGGGAGACGGCTCCGTGTTTGTGACATCCGGTCGCAAGAAGAGGTTCATCGTGAAGTTCAAGTGTAAAAACCGCTCGGCCGTGGTCCAGGCTAACAAGGCCTTCGCACGAGTGCTCGGGAGAACCCCCAACCGCCTGGTGAGAGATGGGCACTATTGGGTAGCTATTTACCATGCTAAGGCATTTGTGATCTGGTGAAGGCAGCACGGCCTTGACGACCTGAGGCCATTCATAGAGTTTGACGAGGCAACCATGAGGGAGTTCATCAGAGGTTATTTTGATTCAGACGGGAGCGTTGGGAATTATCAGGTTTTCTTAGTCGGTTCTGAAGGCCATGCGCACATCCTTGAATACGTGCGTGAGCTGTGCCTCAGGCTAGGGATGAGGACGGGCCCAATAGAGATCTACCGTGAGGTCGGGGAAGAACGGCTGATAGCTGGCAAGAGGACGGTCGTGAGGGAAAGAGGCCTGAGGTTCTCGGTCAACGCCAGGGACTTCCTCACCGTCATCGGGGGCTTCGGCCACGACGCTCGTGATCGCAAGCTCAAGGAAATGGTGAAGGGGAGGAAATGGACTCCTTGGTCATCTAGGGAGCGTGAGCAAGTATTAGAACTCATCAAAAAGGGCCTGACTATAAAGGAGGCAGCAAGGCAGGTCGGGGTGCCCTACCTAACGGCATACTTCTGGGTCAGGAAGGGCACTAGGAGCTGGGATGAATATACCCTCACACGGCAAGCCCGGCGTGTGTGGCGGGCCCGCGGGGATTCGAACCCCGGACCAACGGGTTAAGAGCCCGCCGCTCTACCTTGCTGAGCTACGGGCCCGCCTCTCCGCCTGAGGCTTGAGGGGGAGGGCGATATAAAGCTAACCCTTCCGGCCGATGGCCCCTGGCCCCTGCTGCCACATCGTGGCCCCCGCCCAGGCCCGAGAACATGGACGCTACCTCCCTCATTATGGCCCCGAGGTCAACATCTGGCCCTCCAGGTGGCCCGCGGACCGATACCTTGGCGTTTTGGCCGTCTTCCTCCAGGGCGTAAACGACCAATACCCTGCCCGAGCCCACCATGCCCGAGGACAGTATAGATGCCACGGCTGCCACCATCCTGTCGCCCATCCAGGAGCCCCCGTGGACTACGGTCAGGAGCTTCCGCTCCTCTAGTACGCCGGGCTCCTTCTGGACCTTGGACAAGCACTTGGCCAGCCGGGACCTGTACTCCTCCAAGACCGACATGGCTTCTTCGAGCCCTCTGGACCTATCGCCCATGCAGACTGCCACGCCTAAATCGGGCCTCTCCATCCTGGCACAGGCGTTCAACAGGGAGGCGAACTCACGGGCATCCCTGAGGGGGGTCCAGGGCTCCTCCCTCACGAGCGTGTAGACAGCTCCCACGAGCTTCTGGACCAGCTCCGGCGGGTGGCCCCTTGAGGCCAGGAACTCCGCCAGGGCGTCTAAGAGCCTCCTCTTCTCCTCGTCAGATAGGTCGCTGACCGTCCTCCACCTGTCGTCCTCTTTCACCTTTACGCCCGCCTTGGAGAGGACCGCGAAGGCATTGTCCTCTTGGTAGCTCACGCCTGGTATGTAGGGGCTGCTCGTATAGGCCATGGCCTTATGGATGGGCCGGGTCTCGCGGCCGTAGAAGACCAGGTCCTCAGAAACGGCCAATAGGCCCAGCCCGACGGCGTCTTTCACGGCTATCTCGTTCAGGCCCTTGAGGGCCCGGCCTTCCTGTCGGTCCTGCATGTCGCCCAAGGCACCTATGACGGCTAAGGGGGCCAGCTCCTTCATCTCGGGCCCAAGCTCCCGAGCCACTAAGTAGGTCACGCCAGCCCCGCTGACCTCTATGGTCCCGTCCAAGCCGTGGTTGTGCGGGTTGACCTCGACCCAGCCTGGCGGTGGGCTCCCCACTGGCGGGTGGTGGTCGAGCACTAGGACCTCCCTGGTCCCGAGCTTCCTGGCCAGGATTTCCATGTAGGAGCTACCTATATCCGTGAAGACCATGGGCCCCTCGGGCTCTGAGGCTAGTTCCTCCACGACCGTCTCGTCCAGCCAGGGGACTATCCTGGCCTTGAAGGGCACCTCGAGCTTGTAAAAGCACGATGCCATTATGCTGGCGGCCGTTATGCCATCTGCATCAACATGCGATATTATGGTCACCGGGTTTCCTGCCTTGGCCCAGCGTTTTATGACCTCTGAGGCCCTCTTAGCCGTCTTCAAGAATCCCTCTCGGCCGAACACATCTAAGCTGAGGGCCATTCAGGCCACCTAACCTACGGAGGCGGCCTTTGGCTCGTACTTCCAATCGGGCGGGAGAATGCCCTTACGCTTGTAGTATTTGGCGAGCCTGTGTATCTTGGCCTCTACGAGCTGGAGGGCCCTCTTGTTGTGGTAGTCCTTGCGGTGCTTCTCCAGGTGGGCCGCTATGCGGGCTGCCTTCCTGAGCAGGTTCTCGAGGTCCTCCGGTATAGGCCTGGCGAGCCCGTGCTCACGTAATATCTGCGTAATGGACTTGCCCGTTATGGGCTTGACGAGCGGTATGCCGTATTGGTCACGCAGTATTATGCCTATCATGCTGGGGGGATGCCCTTCCTTGGCCAGCTTGACGACTAAGGCCTCTACTTCCTCAGGCTTGTAGGTGCACCACGGCGGCGGCCTCTTGCTCACCGGCCTGGTCGAATGCGATTTGCCACGCTCACGCTTGTGCATGGCCCATTACCGAGAGGGAGGCCCGTGGAGGCCAGATATAAGGCTTCATCCTCAAGGCTTATAGGCATGAGGACTTACCATTCAGCGATGGAGATTAAAGAACGCATGAGGAATATCCTGGTCCATGCCTACGCTAGAGTGGACCGGGACCTGGTCTTGAGGACTTCTAAAAGCCTTATAATAGACGCACCCATGATAGCCGAGCGTATCCTTAGGAAAGCCGATGAGATGGTGAGGGACTCAGATGATTTTGAGGGCGTATCTATACCCTTAGAAGATGTCCTGAATAAGCTCCGGGAAATCCTGAAGGGGCGTGTTAAAGCGGCCTTCCTCTTCGGGGGAAGGACCAAGGGGTACGTCCTGAGGGGGGACATAGATATAGCCGTTAGATATAGCCGTTTTCTTCGGCCGCCCTTATGACCTATATGAGTTCGGCGGGCTGGTAGTGGACTTAGCGGAGGCCTGGGTATAAAGGAGGAACTGGTAGACCTGGCCGTCCTAGATAATTCACCACCTGAGTTGGTCCTAGAGGCCCTAAACGGCATTCCGATATTGGTAGAGGACCCAGTCTTGATATTCGAGCTCAGGCTAAGGGCCTTGATGGAATACCTTGACTTGAGGGAGGACCTCAGGGTCCTTGGCTTAGGCCCTTAGAGGCCCCTGTAGGCCCTGAACCACTCGCAGAAAGCCCTGAAGGCCTTGGCACGATGTGATAACGCGTTCTTCTCAGACCTCGTCATCTCCGCGAACGTACGGCCATCACCGCCCTCGGGCACGAATATAGGGTCGTAGCCGAAGCCTCCCGTCCCCCTCGGCTCGTGGCTTATGTGGCCGTGAGCTTCGCCCGTGAAGACGACCGGCTCAGAGCCCTTCCCATCGCAGAAGGCTAAGGCGGTCCTGAAGTAGGCCCTACGGCCCTCTACGCCCTCTAAGAGCCTCAGGATACCTTTTAAGCCCACAGTCTTGAGCACGTAGGAAGCGTAAGGGCCCGGGAAGCCCTTCAGGGCCTCTATGAAGAGGCCGGTGTCCTCCACTAGGACGGGCAAATCCCATTTCTCGGCTGCCCAGATGGCCCCTTCCTTAGCTATCTCGGCCACATCGTCATGTTGCAGCTCTGGCACGTCCTCGCGGAGGAAGGTCAGGCTCAGGCCGTATCGGGCCGTTATTTCCCGGGCCTCTAAGTACTTGTGGACGTTCGTGGAGGCCAGGTAAACGACTTTTGGTGGCACGAGGTCCTTGGGCCTCATGGCCGTAAGGCCCGGCCACGCCCGCCTTACTTATGCCTTGCCCTCTCAGTCACATAGCGGCCCCTGAGCTCTATCTCTCGGACCTTATTGACCACGTCATCGGCTTCATCACCTAGGACGGACCTGTAGCCCCTGAGGAAGGCCTCCCAGGCCTCCCGGGCTACCTCGTGGTGCGTGCTCTCGAGAACACGCTTGAGGAGGTGCAGGTCAACGCCTCTCCGCTCAAGATCGGCTGAGAACTCGCTCAGGCCGAAGTCCACGAGGACCAAACGGCCGTCAGGGGTCCTTATGACGTTCGAAGTCGTTATATCGCCGTGGATGAGGCCAGCTCTATGCAGGCACCCGACCAGCCTGCCCAGCTCTTCCATCAGCCCTAGGGCCCTCCGGCCTTCCTGGGCCAGGAGCTCCTTGAGCCTCTCGCCCTCGACATGTTCCATTATTATCGTGGCCGTCTTCCGGTCGACCAGGTAGATGGCTGGCGTCGGGACGCCTGCCTCCTTGGCCCTGTGGATGGCCTGGGCCTCACGGACCGTCCTCCGGGCCCTAAGGGCCCTGTCCAGCTCGGGATGCCTGTAGGCCTTCGGGACCCTGTGCTTCACCACGACGGGCTTGCCCAGCCACTCGGCCTCGTATATGTGGGCCTCAGCACCCTTGCGGACCAACTTTAAGCTCCTCAGGCCCAGCGAGGTCAGCTCGTCCTGGGACATGGTGCTCTGGGCCCAGAAGAGGCCTCGCGTTATATTGGCTTGACGGTCCCTCAAGCCGGGCGTGAGCATGAGGGTGGCGAGCGGTCAGGCTGGCCACGTTGTGTTCTTCAAGCTCGAGGAAGGCTCCGACCTCCTGACGTCCATGAGGGAGCACGTTGAGGCCGAGGGCATAAGGTCGGGCTTCTTGGCCTGTATAGGGGCCCTTTCGAGGGCTAGGCTGGGCTACTTCCTCGGCCAGGGCAAATATAAGGCCATAGAGGTCCAGGGGCCCTTAGAGATAGCCTCCTGCATGGGCAACATATCGGTTGGCCCGGAAGGCGAGACAATCATCCACGCACACATATGCGTTTGCGATGGGGAAGGCCGGGCCTATGGAGGACACCTCTTAGAGGGCTGCGTAGTGAGCCCGACGGCCGAGGTGGCCGTGATAGAGCTGTTGGGGGCCCTGCTGACCCGGAAGCTCGACGCTAAGACGGGCCTCAAGCTACTTAGCCCTTAGGGCCCTCAGGACATCCTCGTCCGTTAGGTCCCTCCAGCGTTCGTAAGCGTCCGCGACCGCGAAGAATGGACCAGGCCTCACGTTCAGGCAGATCAGCAAATCGCAGGCCCTCGCCAGCCTGAGGACGGATCCCAAGCTCCCGGTCGGGACAGCTATTATGGTCTCTGAGGCCTTCTTGGCCCTGACGAACCTCAGGGCAGCAGACATGGTATATCCGGCCGCGATGCCGTCGTCGACTAACACGACCCTCCGGCCCTCTAAGCTGTCAGGGTACGGCCTGCCAGCTCTCAGGACTTTGTTCCTCCTTTCCATTTCCTCGAGCTGCTTTCCATTTCCCTCACGGCCTCCTTGACGGCTTGCTTTGATAAGCCGAGCATACGTGCAAATTCCTCGTCCACAAATACGTGCCCGTCCGGGCTGACGGCACCGAAGCCGGCCTCACGGTTCCACGATATCAGCAGCTTCCTGCACAACAGGAGGTCAAGCTCGGCCTTTAGGGCTCTCGCGACCGGGACAGCTACTGGCACGCCGCCCCTCGGTATGGCATACACTATGTCGGCGTGTTCTAACACGGCCGAGCAAGCTTCGGCCAGCCTCAGGCCAGCATCTGACCTATCCCTGAACACCCCCTCACGGCCGAAGAGTTCCTCGTCATACACGAGGTTGCCGGTCCTCGTTAATCTCATGGTCATCAGCCCTCCAAGAGCTCTTTAAGGTAGGCCTTCGAGGCCCTCAGGATAGCATCACGCCACGAGGGGTCTCTGAGCATCATGGATATAGCCACCCTCGGGGGCATATCGCCATATTTGGCCTCCAGCTCATCTAAGACAGCTTCCGAGGAAATCCCGAATTCCCTTAAGCCCTCAAGGATAATGGCGAAGGGTAAGTCTTCTCCTTCTTCTTCACAGGCCTCCAGGATGGCCAGCATCAGGCGAGCTTTTCTTCCTAAGCCCGAAGAACTCAGCTGGGTCGATGCCGTAGGCCGCCATTCTGACCAGCGTCGTCTCATACGGGTCGCATATTTCTTCCTCAAGGTTCGCTGCCACTACCGCGTCTATCTCGGTCAGCCGTTCTATTAGGGCCTTTCGCTCCCTGGCGGGCATTATGCGTGGGTCCGTCATGGCTGCCACGTGAAAGCTCACGCCCTCGTTCAAGAGGGCCTCTACAGCCCTGAAGGGAAGTTCGAAGGCCTCGGGGACAGCACCAGTCCTCGCCGTGAAGCCCTCGGGCGTCCCGGCCTTGAGGCTGACCCTGACGTGGACTCGCTCGAAACGCCCGATGGCCCTGACGTAGGACCTATCAGCCCCGAAGAGGATGCCGTTCGTCTCAAGGATGAAGAGCTTCAGGTCCGTTTCCTGGAAGGCCTCCGGGAGGCTCAGCAAATGGCGTCTGCAGAGCGTTGGCTCGCCGCCCGATATACGGGCCTTGTTGACCTCGTACCTACGGGCCGTCTCCTCGATACGCCTCATGGCCTCCTCGGGCCCGTAGAAATGGCCGAAGAACTCCGGGAAATCACGCTCAAAGCCCGTCCAACAGTAGTAGCACCTCAGGCAGCAGCCCACTATGTAGCCAGTCGCTATGCCTGCGTAAACGCCCGTGGCGTAGAAGGCCGTGTACTTACGCTTATCGCCGTCGCATACTATGCGTTCCGTCTCCCGAGCCAGCCAGAGGGGGTCGAAGGGCTTAAAGCCTGGCGTGAGGAAGCGTGAGTAGCTCTGCTCGCACACGTCAGAGTCCTTATGCCTAAACCTCCTATTAAAGATAAGAGTTCATCTATATGGTCTCATCCTACTGGCTATTATCATATAGTCTCTGTGGGAGATGGGCTTGCCACTATTGGCAGGTCCAGTCGAATGACCTCTTAAGGCCAGATACGGATGTAAACTGTATTTCCTCATGAAGTCTAATTCAGACCACACCTCCCTGACTGGCACGGTTCCCTCACACACTATTCTAATCCTGACCTCGTATGGGTATATTTTCTCGCCACATTCTATCTCATCATGCCATATCAGCTCATCATTTTCATACCAATTACCGACAACTTCAATAACGCCCTTAAAGGCGCCTGTCCCCTTAACATACATAACTATCTTATC
>NJEJ01000043.1 GCA_002255025.1 Candidatus Bathyarchaeota archaeon ex4484_135
TTGAGGTCGGGCCAGACGGGGGGAATAAGGCTTTCGTCTCGTCCGGATAGCCTTAAGTCATGAGGCCTCTTATGTGAGGCCCGGGAGATGGGCTTGTCGGAGCTAGTACCCGAAGATGTCCTCGAGGGCCTCATGGAGGCTTGGTCGAAGAAAGGGGCTTCCTACGTGGAGTGCCGTGCTGAGGTTGAGAAGAGGACGGTCATAGAGGTGAGGGACCGTGAGGTCAGGAGGCTTGACTTCGGTATATCAGCTGGCCTGGCCCTCAGGGCCCTCGTTGAGGGCAAAATGCACTTCCTGACTTTTTCTCTGGACGAGGCAGATGTCCCGAAGGCTAAGTCGGAGGAAGTCCTGCCCGATAAGGCCTGGATAACTAAGTCCTCGCTAGCTGAGGTCGAGCCGGTCCGTGATGAGGTCAGGATAAGGCCTGCCAAGGCACCTGTGGAGGTCCCGGTTGAGGAAAAGCTCGAAATGGCTATGGAGGCCCATAAGGCCTGTTTCTCAGAAGGCGTGAAGACGGCCTCGACCTTGTACATGGACTTCACCATCACGAAGCGTATAGTGACGAGCGAGGGGACAGACGTCATCATGGAGCTCCCCTATGCTTTGGTGAGGCACGAGGCCACGGCCGAGGTAGAAGGCCGCTTGAACAGCCACAGGGCCGTGTGGGGCGTGTTAGGCGGCCTAGAGCTGGTGGAGCCTGAGGAGGTCATCAAGATGGGGGAGGAGACTGGCCGTAAGGCAGTTGAAGGTGCCAAGGCCAGGAGGTGTCCTTCCGGCAAGTTCAGGGTCGTGGTGGACGGGGACCTGAACCACCTGCTGGCCCACGAGGCCCTGGGGCACGGTGCTGAAGCTGACTCGCTTAGGATAGGCAGCATGCTGAAGGGCAAGATGGGCAAGGCCGTCGGGAGCCCCCTGATAAACGTGGTCGACGACGGCCGCTTCGAGCTTGAGGGCGTCAAGGGCTTCGGCTGGATACCTTATGACGACGAGGGTATCTCCACGGGCCGGACGGTCATAATAGAACGTGGGGTCCTGAGGTCCTACATGACGGACAGGACGACCGCCTCGGAATTTGGCCTCCCGCTCACGGGGAACGCAAGAGCCCAGGATTGGGCCCACCCACCCATAGTGAGGATGAGGAACACCTTCATAGAGCCTTCCTCGCCCGGGGAAGCCATGTCTAACGAGGAACTCCTCGAGGTCCTGCGGAACGGCCTCCTGCTGAAGACGGGACGCGGGGGCCAGGTGGACCCGATACGCGGGACCTTCACCTTCGGCGTCCAGGAGGTCTACAACGTCGAGAAGGGCGAGATCAAGGAACGCCTGTCCAGCACGAGCATATCGGGCAATATCCTCGTGGTCCTGAAGAAGATAGGGGGCGTGGGCAGGGAGTTTGACAGGCCCCAGATATCGGCTGGCTTCTGCGGGAAGCAAATGCAGAGGGTCCCGGTAGGCGTCTCAGGGCCCTGGCTCCTGATAGAAGAGATGTTGGTGGGTGGTTGAGATGTCGGTCCGTGGGCTTGACCTGAGGGAGGCGGTCGAACACGCCCTGAGGCACGGGGAGAAGATAGGGGCCTATCAGGTCGAGGCCCTGGCCTGCCGGGTTAAGGAAGTGCTCCTCAGGGTCATGAAGGCCATACCGTCCGTGAGCACGAACTACACGTCTGGCTTGGCCGTGAGGGTCACCACGAGGAACAACGTGGGCTTCGCCTTCACGACCAGTCTGAGGCTGAGTTTCATAGAAGATGCCGTTGAGAAAGCCCTGGCAAATGCTAAGGCGAAGGGCAGGGATGAGTACTTCAGGTCTTTACCGCCTCCCATGGAGACCCCGGAACTCGAGGTCAAGCCAGACGAGCATATATCGGCCATAACAAAGGCCGACCTGCTCAATTATTACGGCACCATGAAAGACATCGTGGAGGGCTCCGGCAAGAAGGTGGCCTTGGTCGGGGGCGGCATGTGGGCCGTCGATGGGGCCTTCGTCCTGGCTAACTCGCTTGGCATCTCCTTTGAGGCCCGCAGGACTATCTTCTCGGCCTCGGCCTTCGGCTTGGCGAGGGACGAGATACCGCCTGCGGAAGGCTGGGAGTCCATAGTAACGGATAAGCTGGACGAGTTCTCGCCGGAGGAAATGGCCGAGAAGGTCGTGGAAGAAGTATGCGATTTCAAGAGGGCCAAGGAGGTCGAGCTGAAGGGTGATTTAGATCTCGTCTTCAGGCCCGAGGCCGTATCAGACATGATGTGGATCCTCACGGAGGCCTTCAGAGCTGATAACGTGGACCGGGGGGCCACGCCCTTTGGCCGGGATAAGATAGGCCAGCAGGTGGCCAGCGAGGCTCTGTCCATCTTCGATGACCCGAGGAGCCCTGAGAACCCGGCCAGGGCATCGAGGGACATGGAGGGCGTCCCCACGAGGCGTGTTGCCCTCATAGAACGTGGGGTCCTGAAGGAACACCTGACGGACTACTACTACGCCCTGAAGTGGGGCGTCCAGCCGACGGGGAGCTGCACTAGACCTTGGCCGAGGCTCGTGGGGGCAGCCCCATCTGTCGACCACTTGTTCCTGCAGATAAGGGGCAAAGAAGAGGCACCGTTAGAGGAGCTGATAGGTGATGTGAAGAAGGGCTTCCTCATAAGGGACGTGATGGGCGTCCACCAATCCGACTTCAGGAGCGGGAGGTTCAGCTTGCCCGCATCGGGCTGGCTCATAGAGGACGGCGAGGTCAGGAAGCCCGTGCTGAGGCTCATGATAAGCGGGACCATGCCGGAGCTGCTGAACAAGGTCGACTTGGTCTCGAAGGAGCGTAAGAAGTTCTTCGGCCTGACAAGAGGCAACTTCCCAGCCCTGAGGGCCAGGGGTGTCCACGTCGTAGCCATGAAATCCCCCCTGAGGCACAGGATATCCATGAGGATAGCAAATCTCCTGGCCAGGCTCGGAATAATTAAGGTCATCTAGCTCCTACGGCGTCTTTCCCTCCTCCTTTTTCTCCTCCGCTGCTCAGGTAAGCCGGACACCACCACGAGCCTGTACTCGTCCGAGTGCTTGGCTAACAGGCCCCTCCTGACGAGCCCCTCTAGGACCGGCTTGAGCACCTCGATCCTGAGGCCGGTCAGAGAGGACAGCTCGTACGCTGTCAGGCCGGTGGGCTTCTCTAAGAAAGCCTCTAGGACGAGGGCTTCTAAACGTGGCATCTCCCTGATGGCAGACGGCATGAAGTAGATAGTAGTGTGATCTCTCACGAGCCTGAAGGCCAGGCCCTGCTTGCAGTACCACCTGAGCAGTTCTTCTGCTTCTTCTACGCTCACCCTTAGGCGTTCGGAGGCGAAGGACATGGTCATTATGCCCCCGTAGTTCGTCCAGAGGTCTGCTAGCCTCACAAGCTTCTCGTAAGATGGCTTTTTCTCCCTCACTAATAGAGGGGCTATCAGAGCCACGCCCATAAGGGCCAGGCCGACGATACAGGGCAGGTCAATCCAGAAGAAGGACGTGCCCAAGAGGGCTATGGCCCCGCTCGAGGCCAGCACGGCCTTAAGCGATGACCTAACGGACCTGTAGGCAAAGGTCATGAAGGCCGACAGGCAGAGGCCGAGGAGGAAGGAGGCCAGCACGGCTGCATCCGGCTCCATCACGTTCACGAGCATGCAGAATAAGGCCCAGCATGATGCGGAGAACGTGGCGGTACCGCACGCGATGGCCTGGCCTTTTTCCAACCCATGTTAAAAACTCGCGGCCGATATTTAAATGATAGTCCGGCCAGACCTGTAGGACCAGGTTATTAAGGAGCCTCAGGCCAGCCCAGAGGGAGGACAAGGCCTATTGGCCGAGGCAAGGCCCGAGGACTACTTCCCTTACCCGGAGTTCAGGAGGTACCAACGCGAGGTCATCTCGTTCGCCTACGAGGTCATGTCGAAGGGCCGGATAGGGCTCGTACACGCACCTTGTGGGATAGGGAAGAGCATAGCCGTCCTGACGGCCTTCCTCATGGCCAAGGACGCCTGCCTGGGCGATGATGCCAAGCTCATGGTCCTGACGAGGACGAAGGCCCAGCTCGAGATATACGTGCGTGAGGTCAGGAGGCTGAGGGAGGAGAAGGGCGTAGCCCTGAGGGCAGCCATCTTCGCCAGCAGGCAGGACATGTGCCCCTTGAGGCTCGAGTCGGAGGCCCTCGCGAGGGCGAGGTACAAGGACTTCCTCAGGATCTGCAAGGAGCTGAGGAAGGGGTCCGGGGCCATCTGCCCGTACTATGAGGACACCTACGGCCCCAAGATGAGGCTGAGCTCGAAGGGCCTGGCGGCCCTCAGGGCCCTTTTGGACAGGGGTGCTGTCCTCCCGAGCGAGGCCATTGAGATATGCCGGGACCTGGGCGTCTGTGCTTACGAGGTCGTGAAGTGCTCGGCCCGGAAGGCAGACATCATGGTCGGGAACTACAACTACCTGCTCCTCAGGCCCGTCAGGGAGGCCATCCTATGGCGTTTCGGGGCCGACCTGCCCGAGCTGAACTGCGTCATAGACGAGGCACATAACGTTGACAAGTGGGCCGTCGACGTCATGTCGGACGAGATATCGAGTACCTCCTTCAGGAGGGCCGTGAAGGAAGCAGATGAGTACGCCGTCGAGGACAAGGGGCTGATGGCCCTCATGGCCGAGATGGTGGACAAAATGGGCTCGGAGACCTACAAGCTCTACGGGCCCGAGTACGAACGCCTCATCGACCTGGACGTGCTGGCCGACCTGCTTTTGGCCGAGTTAGGCTTCACGAGCGAGAGGGTGCTGCTGTCCTTCCTGAGGTTCCTCGAGGAAGAAGGGGACAAGATAAGGCTCTCGAGGGCTGAGCAAGGGCAGCCGCCCGTTTCCTACGTGGGCCGCTGTGCTTCCTTCCTCATTGACTTCCTGAAGCTCAGGGGACGTGAGTTTGCCCATTACTCGCTTGCCTTAGAGAGGGACGGGCAGGTTAGGGGCCGGATAGGCGTGAGATGCCTGGACCCATCCATGGCGACCGACATGCTTAACGACCTGAGGTCGCTCGTGATGATGAGCGGTACGCTCTGGGACCCAGATTACTACGTGGAGGTCCTCGGCCTCGACAGGGAACGCACGGACTTCCTCAGGGTCCCCAGCCCGTTTCCCCGGTCGAATAGGCTCCTGCTCGTGGACAAGGCTGTCTCGACCAAGTACGAGCTCAGGAGCGAATCCGAGTTCGACATGATAGCGAGGAGGCTTGACGTCCTCATAAAAGCCATAGGAGGCCGGGTGGCCGTCTACTTCCCCTCTTACGAGATAATGAAGGCCATCTTAGAACGCCTCAGGCCAGACCTGCCCTACTTGGCCGAGGACAGGAGGACGAAGGTCGAGGACGTGCTGGCCTTCCTGTCGGCCCACGATAAGTGCATCCTCTTCGGCGTGGCCAGAGGCAAGGTCAGCGAGGGAGTTGACCTATCCGCTGGCGGGAGGGGCCTCCTCTCGGGCGTCATAATAGTCGGCCTGCCCTACCCGAAGAAGACAGGTCTTCAGGAAGCTCTCACGGCCTACTTCGAGGAGAAATTCGGCCGGAAGGGCTGGCACTACGCCAACAGGGTCCCCTGCCTCGTGGCCCTAGCACAATCGGCGGGCAGGCTGCGGAGGAGCGAGCACGACAGGGGCGTGGTGGTCATAATGGACAAGAGGGCCGCTGGCCAGTTCAAGCGTTACTTACCCAGGGATTGGAAGGCCGATATGAAGGCCAGCCAGAACCTAGAGGCCCTCGTGGAGGCCATAAGGAAGTTCATGGAGGACCAGCAGCTTTGAGGCTGGCAGCCCTCATATCGGGCGGCAAGGACAGCATGTTGGCCCTCCACCACGCGGTCTGGGAAGGCCATGAGGTAGCCTACCTGGTGGCCATGTTCCCCCAGCGGGCAGACAGCTGGATGTTCCACGTCCCCAACGTGCACCTCACGCCCTTGGTGGCGGAAGCCCTGGGCATACCGCTCGTGAAGGGCCTTACTTCAGGCCTGAAGGAACGCGAACTCGAGGACCTGAAGGCTGTCCTGGCTAAGTTAGACGTGGATGGCATTGTCTCAGGGCCTGTCCGCTCGAGGTACCAGAAGGAACGAATAGACCGCATATGCCGGGACCTGGGCCTGGTCAGTTACGCCCCCCTGTGGGGCCGGGATGAGCTTGCCATCCTCAGGGAACTGGTCGAAGGAGGCTTTGAGGCCATCTTCGTGGGCGTCTTCGCCTATGGCCTAGATAGCTCTTGGCTCGGCCGCAGGCTAGATGAAGAGGCCATAAGGGACCTGCTGGCCCTGAGGGACCGTTATGACATTTCGTTAATTGGGGAAGGAGGCGAGTACGAAACGCTCGTCCTGGACGCACCGCTCTACCGGTCTAAGCTTGAGATAACGGACTACGAGGTCCTCTGGGATGGTTACACGGGCGTCCTTAAGGTCCTCTCAGCCAGATTGGTGCCCAAACGGGGTTAGCGATATCTTCAGCTGGCTCCTTCGAGATCCTTCTAACCATGTTCTAATTAAATAGAAGCTGAAGAGCTTTTTCCCAAGCTCAAACCATCTCTAACTGGTGGTAGAAATGGCCTCGAGAGCCGTGATAGTAGTGGCCGTGCTCCTGTTCTTGGCGGCAGGCGTCGGAATTTGGTACGCAGGTTTAGGAGGCAAGGAGTTCATCGAGAAAACTCTGTTTGGCCAGGAAGCCGTGGCGGTAGAACTCTCGTTCACCTACAAGCCCGTAGCTTCCTCGCCCCTCAGGGACATCGAGGTTTACCTGTCCGTCACGGCCAAAAGGATAAAGGTCGGACCAGACGTGGAGTTCAAGAAGCCTATAGTAAGGGAAGGCCATGAGGACAAGATAAGATCGGCGGCTCCTGGAGCTGAAGTCTACTTCAAGAAGACCATCTTGATATACGATGAGGAAGGCAATCTACTTTTCAACAGGACCATGGAGTTCACGAAGGGCACCGACAGGACCATAACCATTTACATATCCGCTGGCGAGGTAAAGGGTGATAAGCTCTTAGTGGTCGTGGACATCTACATAAGGGTGGAATTGCCCAAGCCTGAGGGTGCCCCAGGTCCATCAGTCATAGAGGTGACCGTCCACAGGGAAGTGGAGACCAATATAGTCCGGGAGTAAGCGAATAAGTCCTTCATCAAGAGGCCCACACATATTTTTCCTAAATCCGACCGCTAAGGATTTTTAACCCCTCCCAGCCTATTGCTCCAAAAAGCTGGCTAGGGGGCGTCATCTTGAAGACCAAGGGAGCTAATGCACCTGTTGGTTCTCGTCCTCCCGAGCCTCCTAGCCAGCCCTTCCTCAGGGCTGAGGAACCGGGTTTCCCGAGTTTGTTCGGCCAATCCCTCATGGCACAGGCCCTCGACCTATG
This sequence comes from Candidatus Bathyarchaeota archaeon ex4484_135, assembly GCA_002255025.1. Lineage (GTDB taxonomy): Archaea > Thermoproteota > Bathyarchaeia > EX4484-135 > EX4484-135 > EX4484-135. The sequence continues at coordinate 7,377 of NJEJ01000043.1, forward strand.
CGACCTCCTGGCTGGCCTGATATTCGCTTCTTTCCTCGACCTCTTCTCGAGGAGGATGTGGTCCATAGTAGTTTACCCTTGCGTCTTGAGCACGAGGGGGATGGTCTGCGGCGTCTTCTGCGGCCGCATAACGTCGGGCCTATGGTTGGGCACTGTGAGGCCCTGCCTCCTCGGCAATACCCGTGAGTTCAAGCTGCTCTACTCGTCCACGATGGTGTTGAGCATGGCTGCGGCCTTAATGATGATGGTATCCGTCGGCCTCTACGGCCTCACGTGGGGCATAACGGGCCAAGATGTCTTTGAGATGTCGGTGGCCGTCCTGACGACCATGACCCTCGCCTTCTTCACCGCTACGCCCGTATCGGCCTTAGTGGCCTTCGCGTCCTTCAGGCACGGGCTCGACCCAGATATCATAACGTACCCCGTGAGTTCCGTTACCTCGGACGTGATGGTGACGTGCTGT
>NJEJ01000044.1 GCA_002255025.1 Candidatus Bathyarchaeota archaeon ex4484_135
CACGCCAGCGTGGGGGCCAGAACGCAGATAGGAGAACTTGCCGCAGCACATGGGGCACCTCGGGCAGGCCGTGCTGGTCGTCATGACGCGGGCCAGCATGGCTTCTGCGTTCAGCTGGTCCTTGCGTTCGTAGGTCGTGAACCTGAAGTTCTTCACGGGCAGGCAGCCCTGGTCATTCGACCAATCTATGTACCAGGCTAGCCCGTACTTGCGTAGCACACGGGCAAAATCGTGCTCGGCCACGTGCTTGAATGCACCCTTGGCTTCCTCGTAGATAACCTCGGGATCCGCGACAGGTATGTCCAAGGAGCCCCTCACCGCTATGGCCTTCAGGCGTTTAGAGCCCATCACGGCCCCCATGCCGGTCCGGCCAGCGTTACGCCAATCGCAGTTCACGCAGGCAATCGGGACCTTGTTCTCGCCAGCCGGGCCTATGGAGGCCACCTTTATGGTCGAGTCGCCCAGGTCACGCCTCAGGGCCTCCTGGACCTCTAGGCCGCCCATGCCCCAGTAGGGCTCGGCATCGCGTATCTCGACCTGGCCGTCCTCGACCCAGAGGTAAACGGGCTTCTCCGAGGCACCCGACACCACTATGGCGTCGAAGCCCGCGTGCTTCAGCTCTGGCCCGAAGAAGCCCCCGGAGTTGCTATCGCCGTAGTAGCCCGTCTCAGGACTTATGGCCGAGAAGCTGACCTTCCCTGCCCCCGGGACCAACAGGCCCGTCAGCGGGCCCGAGGCCACCACCAAGACGTTATGCGGCCCCAGGGGGTCGGCATCCGGCGGCACGAGGTCCCATACTATGCGGGCCCCCCAGCCACGCCCGCCCAGGTACTTCAGGGCCCATTCTGGCTCGACGTCCTTGACCTTGACCTCGCCCTTGGATAGGTCGACCCATGCTATCTTGCCCACATAACCGCCCTTCAGGATCACCACGGCCCTCACCACCTGGCCATGGCACGGGCCGTCTTCTGCCTGGCCTCGTCTCCCAGGGTCAGCACGTTCTTGAAGCTCAGGGCACCCGTCGGGCACCACTTCACGCACTCCGGGTCGCCGCCACATAGATCGCACTTTATGGGCGTCGGTATCTCCGGGTGGAAGAATATGGCACCGAAGGGGCAGGCCTCGGCACAGGCCCTGCAGCCGATGCAATCGGTTTCCCTGACGAGCACCACGCCGTCATCGGACCTATATATGGCATTCGTCGGGCATTCCTCGGCACACTTGGGCCTGCCGCACTGCCTGCACACAATGGGGACGTTCCAGGGCCTCTCGGAGGTCGGGGGCATTATCCTTATGGCCGATTTGCGGGGATTATGCACGCCGAAGTGTTTGAAGGCACACACGAGCTCGCAGGTCCCGCAGCCCGTGCATGCCTTGAAGTCCACCGATAAGGCCATTTCTCCCTCCTCAGGGCCTTGTTATAAGAAGTGTTAAAAGGTTTTGCTGGACCAACTAAATCTCAGGGCTCTCTTACCCCAGCATTTTCACCAAGGGCTTCACCATAAACTTTATATAGTTCTACATACAGCCTTATATGGAAGGTGGGAACATGGTCAAGTGCCCGCACTGCGGTGCAGAGGTCGAAAAGCCGATAAAGAGCTGGACGATGCGTCCTAAGAAGCGTAAGGGCCCGACCATCCTCATTGAGCTGTACGAGTGCCCCAACGGCCACAAGTTCAGGACCGGCAGGAAGATCGAGTAGGGGACCCCAAATCCCCCTTCATTTTTTGCGGTCCCCGCCCCAAGGTAAATAAGCAACCTTCCAGCCCGGTGTATAGGTGCTGGAATTGGGGCTAAGGGAGTTCCTAAGCTCCTGTGCTCGTCTGCTGAAGAGGGCGAAGAAGCCGGGGAAGGCAGAGCTGTGGCTACTGATAAGGGTGTGTGCTCTAGGCATAATAGTCGTGGGTGCCGTGGGCTTCGCCATAAGGATACTCGGCTTCCTGCTCCTCCCGAGGGGGTGATGTGGGCTTGCCCGTATATGCCGTGAGGACGACGGCTGGCCAGGAGAAGAACGTGGCCAGGCTCATAGCCATGAACGCCAAGGCCTACGGCATACCCATAAAGGCAATAGTGGCCCCCGAGGCCCTGAAGGGCTACATATTCATAGAGGCCGATGGCCCTCACATAGTGGACAAGGCCATAATGGGCATGAGGCACGTCAGGTCAAGGGTGCCGGGCGTCGTGGCCATGGAGGACCTCGAGAGGTTCTTGATAGCCAAGCCGGTCATAGAGGAGCTCGACATAGATGACGAGGTCGAGATCGTGGCCGGGCCGCTCAGGGGTGCCAAGGCCAGGGTGGTGAGGATAGACAAGGAGAAGGGCGAGGTCGTGGTTGAACTGCTCGAAGCCACGTTCCCCATGCCGGTGACGGTGAACGCTGATGCCGTCAGGATAGTGAAGAAGGCTGGAAAGGCTTAAGCATGCCTTTAGAACGGGCCGGTGCAGGTGGTCGTGATGGGGGAGAAGAAGTCCTTCAAGTTCTTGATCGAAGGTGGGAGGGCGACGGCTGGCCCACCGATAGGCCCATCGCTTGGCCCCTTGGGCGTCAACCTGCCCATGGTCGTGGCGAAGATAAACGAGCTAACGAAGGACTACGCCGGCATGAGAGTGCCCGTCGAGGTCATAATTGACGTGGACACGAAGGAGTTCGAGGTCAAGGTGGGCATCCCAACCACTTCGGCCCTCATAATAAAGGAGCTCGGTGCCGAGAAGGGCTCTGGTGCGACCGGGCACGAGTTCATAGGGAGCCTCACCATGGAGCAGGTGGTCAGGATAGCCAAGATAAAGAGGCCTCAGCTCCTCGCCAAGACGCTGAAGGCAGCCGTCAAGGAGATACTGGGCACGTGCGTGAGCATGGGCGTCTTGGTGGAAGGCAAGCACCCGAAGGAGGTCATAAAAGAGGTGGACGAGGGCCTCTGGGACCACCTCCTGTCCGAGGAAGCCGGGGAAGGTGGGGAGTAATACTTATGAGGATGGCCTTATCCCGGCTGGGGCGAAGGTGGTAGAGATATGCCGATAGATGAGGACGCCATCATCGAGGCCCTAAGGGAGATGCGGTCCAAGACGAAGAAGAGGGACTTCAAGCAATCAGTAGAGCTGCTCGTGAACCTGAGGGACATAGACCTGAAGAAGCCAGAGAACAGGATTAGGGAGCTGGTCGAGCTACCGCACGGCCTTGGGAAGGAAGCCCGAGTGTGCGTGATAGCGTCTGGAGACGCGGCTCTGAGGGCTAAGAAAGCCGGTCTTGATGTCCTGGACAAGGAAGAGCTCGAATCCATGGCCGGGGATAAGAAGAGGGCCAAGAAGCTGGCGAAGCAATACGATTACTTCGTGGCAGAAGCCCCCCTGATGCCCCTCATAGGTCGGATCCTCGGTGCCGTCCTGGGGCCGAGGGGCAAAATGCCGACTCCCGTCCCGCCGACGGCTGATTTCAAGGCCGTAGTTGACAGGCTCAAGAAGACCGTCAGGGTAGTGGCCTGGAAGGCACCTAACGTCTACTGCAAGGTTGGGACGGAGGACATGGACGATAAGGCCCTGGCGGAGAACATAAATGCGGTCATAAAGGTCCTAGAGGAAAAGCTGCCCAGGGGCCTTAGGAACATAAAGTCCGTTTACATAAAGATGAGCATGGGCCCGGCCGTGGAGGTGAAGCTGAAGTGAGCACGAGCATGGGGAGGCCGGTTCCGGAGTGGAAGAAGAAGGTCGTCGAGGAAATAAAGGGCTACCTGAAGAAGTACAAGTACGTCCTCATAGCAGACCTATACAAGGTCAGGGCAGCCCAGCTCCAGGAGCTGAGGAGGGCCCTCAGGGGGAAGGCCCTCATAAAGGTCCTTAAGAACACGCTGTTCTCCAGGGCCATAGATAACCTGGACGGGCAGAAGGAAGGCCTACAGGCCCTGAAGGCCTACCTGAGGGGCCAGAACATATTCATATTCACGAACGAGAACCCGTTCAAGATGGCCAGGACGATAGATCAGTTCAAGGTGAAGGTCCTCCCGTCCCCGGGCGATGTGGCCACGAACGACATAGTCATACCGGCCGGGAACACGGGCCTCCCGCCCGGGCCGATAATAAGCACCTTCGGCTCCCTCGGCATACCGACCAAGATAGAGAGCGGTAGCATATGGATCGTGAAAGATACCGTCGTAGCCAAGAAAGGAGATGTCATCTCGCACGAGCTGGCCTATATATTATCCAAGCTCGACCTCAAGGTCCTAGAACTCGGCATAACGCTGAAGGCTGCTTACGTGGACGGCATCGTGATACCTGGGGAAGAACTCAAGCTGGACGTAGAGGGCACGAAGAAAGCCATATCAGAGGCCTTCCTAGAGGCCCTCAACCTATCGCTGAACATAGCTTATCCGACGAGCGAGAACGTGCCCCTCCTGCTCCAGATGGCCCACATCAGGGCCCTATCGGTCGCCCTGGCAGCTTCTTACCCGACTAAGGATACCATAAGCCTCCTCCTGGCGAAGGCGGAGGCAGAAGCAAATGCCCTGGCGAGGCTGCTGGCCGAGAAAGGCTTCTCTTAAGCACCTCAGGGCCTTAAGGCTGATATAGCCACGAAGGACCCTTGTCCGAAGCCCTCTGCTGGTTCTTCTACTTCCTCCATCTCCTCCGGGGACCGGAAGACGGTCTGCGAGACCTTTATCACGCGAAAGCCCTTTTCAGCTAGCATGGATATGACTTCACCAGGTGTGTAGAAATCGGCATCCCTGTAAAAGGGCTTCCCTTCGGCTTTCTTCCTCGCGTAGAGCTGGCCTAGGGGGCTCTCCCTATCTATTATGCCCATTAACAGCAGGCCCCCGGGCCTCAGGACCCTCTTGGCCTCCGACAGGGCCTTCTGCGGGTCGGAGAGGAAGCAGAACGTGACCACCATCAGCACCAAGTCAAAGCAACCGTTTCTGAAGGGCAGTTCTTCCCCGACGGCCATGATGACCTGCACGCCGCGGCCCTTGGCTAGCCTGAGGCAGTTCCAGGCCGGGTCAACGCCCACCTGGACCCCTAAGGCTGATGCAAAACGGCCTGTCCCAACGCCTACCTCCAGGCCCAGGAAAGGCTTCTTTGGCAACAGGGCCCTAAGGGCCTTTAGCTCCGATAGGTAAGCAGCCCTGTGGCGTTCGAACCAAGCATCATATCTGGTCGTGAGGGCGTCAAAGTCCCTGGACCTCGGCAACATGACCAAGCCTTAAACCATCCCCCATATCCCCGTTTTTGAGGAGGTGAGTTTATATCTGTCGTGCATATCCCTGAGGATAGCATGGCAAGCACTACAGTGTCCGTTAAGGTACCTAAGGAGCTCAAAGAAGAGCTCGAACGCTACGGCGTAGATATAAATGAGGTCATCAGGAGGGCCTTAGAGGAGGAGTTAAAGCGTATGAAACTCCAAGAGGCCGCGAAAATGATCGATGAAGCAAGCAAGATTCTCCTGCAAATACCGGAAGAAGAGATAATCAGGTCCATAAGAGAGGATAGGTCAGCGAGGTGAGAGGATTTGTCCCTCTTGGATGCTTGTGCTATAATAATTTTGGTAAGAAAGCTCGGTAAGGACGCCTTAAGCATTCTCAAAGGCAAGAATACCATAGTACTGGCATTTTTCGAGGTAGGGAACTTCATCTGGAAAGAGCGATCGTTGAAGAAACACATAAGTCTTGAGGAATCTCTTAAGTTAGTGAAGGCGTTCGCTGCAGTATTGGGAGCAATGAACGTGATTCCCCCAGATATCGAAGATGACATGGAGGGGATATATGATATAGCTACGAGGACAGGCCTCACGTTCTACGATGCAGCTTATGTCTATGTGGCTAAGAAGGACGGCTTTACGTTGGTGACAGAAGACGCTGAACTCGCTGAAAAAGCCGCTCAGCTTGGAGTGAGAGTGCAATCCGTAGATGAGTTCTTAAAAGCACTAAATGCTGCTAAACCTTAAATCACCCTCCTGACCTATATAGGTCCCAAATTAAGGTGCCCGAGATGCCCAGGCCTCAAGTAGGCGTATTGACGACTTACGAGGAAAGAGTGCCCGAACACATCAGGCGTATGGCTTATGAACTCGGTTTCGAGCTGGCCCGCAGGGGCTACGTGGTCATAACGGGCGGCGATGGCGGGCTCATGAAGGACGTGGCCAAGGGGGCCCAGGACGCAGGCGGCATAGCGGTCGGCATCCTTTCTTACGAGCTTGCACAGGTCCCGAAGGACCACCCTTATCATAACCCATATCTCACGGTCGAGGTAAGGGCCGAGATGAGCTACGAGGGCCGGAGTTCCATAGTGGTGGCCTCGAGCGATGTCGTGGTGGTGCTGGCCGGCGGCTGCGGGACGCTCGTCGAGGTCGCCATGGCCTACAACATGAGGAAGCCCATAGTGGTCCTAGAGGGCTCGGGCCTCCTAGCCGACAGGCTACGCCACATGTTCCCCGACGGCTACCTGGACCACAGGCACATAGTGAAGCTGAGGTTCGTGAGGTCCGTCCAGGAGGCCGTGGAGGCCGTCGAAGAAGCCCTACGATATAAGGGCCATTAAGGACGGGCAGAAATTAATATGCCCGTCGGTGCGAGCTCCTCAGGGTGGTCGGAGTGGAGCGTGTGAAGACGGGCATACCGGGCATGGACGAGATACTGGGCGGCGGCGTACCGAAGCGGAACGTGGTCCTCCTGTCCGGTGGCCCTGGCACGGGCAAGACCATATTCGGCCAACAGTTCCTCTACCACGGGCTCCAGAACGGCGAGCCGGGCGTTTTAGTGGCCCTAGAGGAACACCCGGCCCAGATAAAAATCAACATGAGCCAGTTCGGCTGGGACGTCAGGCCCTACGAGGAAGAAGGGAAGTTCGCCATAGTAGATGCCTTCACGGGCGGGATAGGCGAGTACGCCAAGAGAGAACGTTACGTCGTGAGAGACCCAAGCGACGTGGCCATGCTCGTGGACGTGCTGAGGGAAGCCGTCAGGGACCTCAAGGCCGAGAGGGTGGTAATAGATTCTGTCACGAGTCTCTACCTGACTAGGCCCGTGGTGGCCCGCTCGACCGTGATGCAGCTCAAGCGTGTCCTGTCCGGCTTAGGCTGCACGTCTATACTGGTATCACAGGTCAGCGTTACCGAACGCGGCTTCGGCGGGCCGGGCGTCGAGCACGCTGCCGACGGCATAATAAGGCTCGACTTAGACGAGTTCAACGGTCAATTGTACAGGAGCCTCATAGTCTGGAAGATGCGTGGGACCGCACACTCCATGAGGAGGCACCCCTTCGACATAACGGACAAGGGTATAGTGGTCTACCCGGACAAGGTGCTCAGGATCCAGAGGGGCATAATGGAGATAGCCTGAGCCGCTGGCATCTCTCAGCGACAGGCATCACAGATGTGCACGTGACCCTGAACCGCTATGGCCGAGCGGCCGTAGACCTTGGTTAGGTTCTCGAGCGTCAGGATTTCCTCGGGCCTGCCTATGATGTAGAAAGACCTGTTGAGGAGTATTATGGTCTCCGTGTAGGGTAGGAGGAGCGTTGGGTCGTGGCTCGTCACTATTATGAGCTTCTCCTCAGCCAAACGGCCTATGTGCTCGGCCAACTCGGCCCTGCCAAGCGGGTCCACGGCCGAGAGGGGCTCATCCATCATGAGGATCGATGG
>NJEJ01000045.1 GCA_002255025.1 Candidatus Bathyarchaeota archaeon ex4484_135
AAAGCCGACACGACCTTCAGGACCTCTAGGGCCGCCCGGGCGTCCGGGTAAATGCCCTGCGTCTCGGCTAGGAAGCAGACGCCCTCTAGGCCCATGACCTTGCCTAGGCCGAGGAGGATGCCAGCTGCACCGTATATGTTGCCCACGATCACGCCGTCGCAGAGCTTGACGGCTTCCTCTAACAGGGCCCTGTTGGTAGCAGCACAGTAGACCTTTGGTCTCCCGACCACCCTCTCGCGGCGGTAGCCCCCCATGGTGAGGACCATCCTACAGCCCAGCTTCTTGGCTAATTTCAGGACCTCCCAGCAGAGCTCGTACTGGCCCACGCTCCCCTCCGCCTGCGTGTTCCCGTACAGTATTATGAGGTCCTGAGGGCAGTAGTAGAGCTCGTTTATGGGGGACCTTATGCCCCCTCCCTCCACCGTCATGGCGAAGTCCTGGAAGGAAGAGGAAATTATCATGGCGAACTTACGGGCCTTCAGCTCCTTTATCATGTGCATGGCAGCTATGTTGGCCACGAAGCCCATCCCCGGCAGGCCCTCTATTAGGACGGGCTTCTCCAGCTTGGGCTCCTCAAGCAGCTTCACGATGCAGGCCATCCCGGCACCTGGGCATATATGGTTGTGAGGGCAGATAAGCGTTCGTGGGGGCGGTTCTGCTGAATAGCGGGGTGTTGAATGGAGGAGGTATCCCGCCATTCAGCTTCCCCTCTTTGGCTCCCTTGGCTTGTCCACATCCCCCAGAGGGGTTCGTTAGGGCCAAGGTCATGGCTACACTTGAGGGGCGTTCAGGCCCGAACCACAGGCCCACATCTGAGGTCTTGAGCATGTTAAGACAGGCGGTAACGTGCCTATCGCCCTTCATACCCACATCGGGGGCACTCCACCCGCCCCATCGGGTATATCCTGAGCCTTGACCCGCATCTGGGGCAAGTGGATGATGTCCCCCTCGGATTAACCTTAACAGCCCTAACGCCCTCCTAAGCAGCCTTATACTCTATCATGTGGAGGAAACGCCTAAACCACCATGAATTTAATCGCCTTTTCATCTCCTTAGAACGCCTTGATATTGGCTGAACCTTCTTGCTGATGGGGTTATACCGCTTGACCTTAACATTCACATTATCCCTGAGCCCTCTTAGGTCTTCGCATATTATACCGTAGTCCTTCTCCCGGCATAGCTTCACGATATAAGCGGATACTTGGTGAAGCCTTGTGCTTATTCTATTCTGATAATTCCTCTTCATTTTGCTCATGGCTTTTCTCAACACACGTCTATCACCATGATAACGCTTCTGGACAGCCCTCCTACGGGCGAAGTAGCCGTAGGACGCCCTCTTTAGGTCTGAGAGGTTAAACACCATCACCTCACCATCAGTAGTAGCCACCGTTATATTATCCTCATTCACATCTATCGCCATGTAGCCCTTTGGCTCTTTTATCTCCACTTGCTTGGAGAATGTGATATATGCCGTCTTAGCCGTCAAGACGACAGACCTGAGCCTGTAACCACCTCTTACAAATTCCATAGCTCTCTTGTGGAGTGGAATAAAGATGTATTGTCTTGGCCTCAAGGGCACCCTTAACTTATCACCGACAATGGTTATGGTCTGATTACCTATTTTAGCCATCAGCTTCTTAGCCCTTGGTTTCTTCACATTCTTGCCCTTCCTCTTAGCCTTGCGGTAGTTCTTCAGGATGGTAGTAGCTACCTCTATGGCACTAAGAGCATACCAACTGTGAAGCTCTAACTGCCTTAGCTCATGATAGACTTCTCTCACCAAGGCGTATCTTGATGTTATCCCTTTCTCAAGCCCCACGTCTATGCACTTATTCACCATGTAACGGAATGTCTCAAGCAGCCATGATGGTGGTTCGTAGGGCACGGCTACTGTTTTGAATGCATCTTGTAAAACTCTATCAGGCGTAGTATCACCTCCTCGTAGGGCTCACGCCTATGAACTTTCAGTTCATCAAGCAGCTTCTTGGTGCTCTCATGAACCACTATCGTAGTTCGCTTACCCTCCCACCTCATTCTATTCAAAGGTATGTGCGGGTCTATTTAAGTCTAACTCAGAATACCTCTCCCGTTCAACACCCCGTTATTCACAGAACCGTGGGGGGGCAAAGTTAATTAGAAAAACGGGGGCTATCCACCTAGGTGACGTGGTTGGAGGAGCTAAGAGAGCTGAAGAACAAGGTCTTGAGGGAAGTCGAGCGTATGTCCGACGAGATAATACGCCTCTGCTCCGACCTCGTCAAGATACCTTCTGAGAACCCTCCTGGTGACATGAGGGAGATAGCTGGCTTCGCATCTGACTGGCTATCCGACAGGGGCTTCAGCCCGGAGAAGCACGAGGCCGAGAAAGGGGCCGTGAACGTCCTCGTGAGGGCGGGCGATGGGAGGCCCTGCCTCATCTTGAACGGCCACATGGACGTTGTGCCCGCCGGCGATAGGAGCAGGTGGAGCTTCGACCCCTACTCGGGCGAGGTGAGGGACGGCAAGGTGCTCGGCCGCGGTGCCACGGACATGAAGGGCGGCCTCGCCTGCATAATGTCGGCCTTAGTAGCCTGCTCAAAGGCCCTGGAGGAGCTGCCCGGCTCCGTGCTCCTGTCCCTGGTCCCGGACGAGGAGACGGGAGGCCAGAAGGGCACCAAGTGGCTCGTCGAGAAGGGCCTGCTCAAGGGCGATGCGTGCATCATAGGTGAGCCCTCGTCCATATACGCCAGCCTCGTGGGCGAGAAAGGCGTCTGCTGGCTCAGGCTGACGGCTAGGGGCAGGCCAGCCCATGGCAGCCTCCCCATGTTGGGCGTGAACGCCATAGAGAAGGTCGTGGAGGCCATGTCGGTCCTGAAGGAGCTGGCCTCCTTAGAAGCCAGGTTGCCCGAGGACATCTCTGAGGTCATCACGGGCTCCAAGCTGGTCCTGAGGACCATGTTGTCCCAGATGGGTGTGCCCGATCGGCTCCTTGAGGGAGCCATGGAGGCCATAGACCATATCACGGTCAACTTCGGCATCATAAGAGGGGGCGTGAAGGTCAACGTGGTGCCCGATTCGTGCGTGCTCGAAGTGGACATGAGGATACCGGCTGGCCTCACGCCCCAGGAGGTGAAGGCCAAGGTTGACGAGATGTTGGAGGAAGCCGGCCTCAAGGAGATTGAGTGCGAGCTCGTCCAGGCATCCGAGCCGAATTACACGCCTCCCTCCGAGCGGGTGTTCAAGCTCCTCGATGCCAACGCCAGGGAGATAGTGGGCATGGGCTTGGTGCCGTTCTTCATGACCGGTGCGAGCGATGCCAGGTTCCTCAGGGCGGCTGGAATACCGACCGTCCACTACGGGCCTGGGGAGCTCCACACCGCCCACGCCTATGACGAATACGTGAGGACCGACCACCTCATCATAGCCACGAAGGTCATAGCCTGCACGATAATCGACTTCTTAGGTGGTGCCTGAAGAACGCTCAAGCGGGCAGCGGGGCCGGGCCCGGAGATGTGCTTTGAGGTCAAGAGCAGGGATCTGATGGCCAGGATAGGCGTGATAGAGACGAAGAGCGGCCGTTTTGAGACGCCTGCCCTGCTGCCCGTCGTGAACCCGGCCATCCAGGCCGTTAGCCCCGAGGAGCTTAGGTCCGCCTTCGGTTTCGAGGCCATAATAACGAACGCCTACATAATAATGAGGCACTTCGGCCAGGAGGCAGCCCGGAGGGGCATACACGCTATCCTGGGCTTCGATGGCGTGGTGGCCACGGACTCGGGTGCTTACCAGCTCCTCGTCTACGGCCGCGTGGACGTGGGGCCGGAGGAAGTAGTGGCCTACCAGGAGGCCATAGGGTCAGATATAGCGACCATCCTCGACGTGCCGACGGGCTGGACGGACTCCAGGGAAGAGGCCCTCAAGACCGTGCTCGAGACGGCCGAGCGTGGCCGGCAGCTATGGTCCCTCAGGACCCGGGACGACGTGCTGTGGGTCGGGCCGGTCCAGGGCGGCAAGTTCACGGACCTCGTGGCCCTCTCGGCCAGGCTGATGAGCGGCATGCCCTTCGACATACACGCCCTCGGCAGCCCGACGCTCGTCATGGAGGCTTACAGGTTCGATGTCTTGGTGGACATGATAATGGCGGCCAAGATGAACCTCCCGCCCGACAGGCCGCTCCACCTCTTCGGTGCCGGGCACCCCATGATGTTCTCCCTGGCCGTCGCCCTGGGGTGCGATACCTTCGACTCAGCTGCCTATGCCATTTATGCCCGAGACGGCCGATACATGACCGAGACGGGCACGGTTAGGCTGGAGGAAATGAACTACCTGCCCTGCGATTGTCCTGTGTGTGTCAGCAGGAGCCCTGAAGACCTGCTGGATATGCCTAAGGACGAGAGGACACGCCTCTTAGCCATGCATAACCTCTACGCCTGCCTCAGGGAGCTCAGGGCCATAAAAGAGGCCATAAGGGAGGGCCGCCTCTGGGAGCACCTGGCCCTCAGGGCACGGTCTCACCCGTCCCTGCTGAAGGCCTTTAAGAAGCTGGCCCGGGATTACGGGAAGATCTTGGAGAGGAGTTCCCCGACCTCCAGGAGGAAGGGTATATTCATCTTCTCCTCTTTCGACCTGCACAGGCCAGAAGTGCTGAGGTATCGGGAAAGGCTCTTGAGGTGTTTCATACCGAGGGGCCGCCTCCTGCTCCTGATGCCTTATCCGGAGCAGAAGCCCTTCAGCAGGTCGGAGGAACACGATAGGCTCTTCAGGACCCTTTTGTCCCGCCTCGGGGAAGGCTGGCGTGAGGTCCACTTGTGCCTGTACGGCCTGCCGTTCGGCCTAATACCGCTCGAGCTGGACCAAGTTCACCCGCTATCGCAATATGAGTTCTCGGGGCCAGAAGAAGGCTTTTACACCTGGGCCAGCGACTTAGTGGAAGAATACATTTCCTCCAGGCCCTACACCCTCGTGGTCTTGGTCTCCGACGGGAGCCGCTTGTCCTTAGTGGTCCGGGAAGCCTGTGTTAAATCTGGCCTCGAGCTACATGTCATAGAGGAGGCCGATCCCTGGTCCGAAGACGGCCTGTCCAAATTGGCCGATTACCTGGCCCGCCTGCTGGCCTCGGCCTGACCGTGGCTCCAAATTTTTATTGGCCTCCTTCTACTGGTTGAAAAAGGCAGGAAGGGTGGAGAGAAGGGCGTTGAAACTGAGGTTTTTAGGCGGGACGGGCGAGGTAGGTAGGTCAGCCATCCTCGTGGAGGCTGGGAGAGCTAGCATACTGCTCGACTATGGCGTCATGTTGAACGATGAGCCAGGCTTCCCCATGCACGTGCCGCCCAGGGATGTCGATGGCATAATCATAACGCACGCCCACCTGGACCACTCGGGGGCCGTCCCCATATTCCACATAGGGCGTGGAGTGCCCGTCTACGCCACGAGGCTCACCTTCGAGCTGACGGAGCTGCTCCTCCAGGACTTCATACACCTCACGGGCTACTACCTCCCCTTCGAGTACATAGAGCTCCAGAACATGCTCTCCTGTGCCAACTACGTGCCCTACAACAAGACCTTCAGGATAAAGGACGTATCCATAACGCTCCTTAGGGCTGGCCATATACCGGGCAGTGCCCAGGTCCTCGTGGAAGCCGAGGGCAAGAGGCTGCTCTACACGGGCGACGTGAACCCCGTGAACACGAGGCTCTTAGAAGGGGCCGACCTGAACTACGGGGAACTCGACGCCATCATCATAGAATCTACGTACGCGGACGAAGACCACCCGGACAGGCTGGAGCAGGAGAGGGAGTTCGTGTCAAGGGTCAAGGAAGTGGTCGAGGCCGGGGGCACTGTCCTAGTGCCCGCCTTCGCCGTGGCCAGGGCCCAGGAGGTCGCCTGCATACTGAGGGCCCACGGCTTCCCTTATGACGTGATCATGGACGGCATGGCTCGGAGGGTCAACGTGATACTTATGAACAACCTGAGGGAGCTGAGGGACCCGGAGCTGTACATGTCCGCCATGGACGATATAATACTGATACGGAAGAAGAAGGACAGGAAGAAGTTCGTCAAGAGGCCCTGCGTCATAATAAGCCCTGCCGGCATGTTGAAGGGAGGACCAGCGGCCTACTACGCCATGAGGTTGGCTGGCAGCCCTAGGAACGCCATATTCCTCGTCAGCTACCAGATACCTGGCACGCCTGGGCACGAGCTCCTGGAGAACAGGATATACGTGGTGGACGGGAAGGTCCAGAAGGTCAAGGCACAGGTAGAACGCTTCGATTTCTCCTCCCACGCTGGCAGATCGGACCTACACAGGATGCTCTCGAGCCTGAAGGGCTCGCCCAAGGTCTTCGTGGTCCACGGAGCCGAGGGGAACTGCGAGAGGCTGGCCTCCTGGGCCCGAGATGAACTAGGCCTGGAGGCCTTCGCACCTGAGGCAGGGAGCGAGTTCGAGCTCTAGGGGTGATGAGGCTCGGCCATCAGCGTGGAGCTGCTCGTGATGGGCAGGGTCGAGCCAGAGGTCCTTGAGGCGATTGAAGAAGGCCTGGAGAAGGCCTACAGAGGACTGGTCAGGGCCTTCAGGTCCAAAAGGGCCTTAGAAGTGCCCAAGGTGGCTTACGAGCCCAGGAGGTACCAGTACAACTCGTCCGTGATACTGGATTTCCTCAGGCGTTCCTTCGCCCCAGAGGGCGATAAGGTATTGGCTATAACACACGTGGACCTCTTCGTGCCGAGGCTCAATTTCGTCTTCGGCCAAGCCGAGTGCCCCGGCCGCTTCGCCATAATCTCGACGTGCAGGCTGAGGCCCGAGTTCTACGGGAACCCGCCTGACGAGGCCCTATTCTTGGAGAGGTGCGTTAAGGAAGCCGTCCACGAGATAGGCCACACGCTCGGCCTGAGGCACTGCTCCAACAGGCGGTGCGTTATGGCCTTCTCGAACTCCATATGGGATACGGATTTCAAGAGCGCCGAGCTATGTGAGGCCTGCCTAAGGGAGCTGACCCGTTATCTGAGAGTTCATGGGAAACCGTTACCGTAAATCTTAAATACTTCCTCCCCTGTCTTCATTCTGGGAAAAGAACTAAGCAGAAGGGCCCCCTTGAGGCAAGGGGGCCCTTCTGCTAAAAGAACTATTCTTCCCTCCGTATTTCCTCAGCGAGCTTTTCTAAGGGAATAAACCTATCAGCTGTTCTTCTAAGCTCATCATTAGTAGCGTGTGTGAACATGGCCACTTCGACTCTCTTGCCTAGTGCCATCACTATACGTATCGCTTCTATGAAATCGTAGTCGCCTGAAACGAGGATGGCGGTATCATAAGCATTCCTAAACGCCATGGAAACTAGGTCGGTAACCAAGGCAACGTCCACTCCTTTTTCTATGAAACGGTCGCCCCTCTTTTTCAAGGGTATTGCTTTAACACAGAAGCCTTGATTTTGGAGTGCGTGAAGAAACTTTATCTGCTCTTGCTTCCGTGGGTTAAACGCTGTATAGTAATAAGGCCGCACCAAGTATCTATCCCTCTCCCTAGCCCCCAGTAGCGTCTTAACCACTTCCTTAGCTAGATCTTTGAGATTCTCCTCCGACACTCCACTGGACATCTCGGCACGAGATTATCAAGCCTCCATTAATAAGGCTATTCCCCCCCTCTTAACACACTCCCGGGAGATAGGCTTCTTTTAGGGGGCCGACACCACCTCGCATTTAAGCCTGCTTATTATGGCATCTGCTTCCTCTGGCCTCACCTTCAGCGTGTAGAGCTTGCCCGGCGTCCTCAGCTTCAGCTTGACCACGTCCCCGCTCCTCTTCACTATGCAGTAATCAGCCCTCTCCGATATGCGTATGAACTCCTCCGGGTCGAATACCTCGACTGGCACCCCGGGCACCTCGGGGACGGCGGGGCCGAGGGCCTAAAAAGATTACCATGCCCTCTTTTTAGCCCCCGAGGGCCCCTATCGGGTAGGTGGTCTATTGGGCCGGGCAGCCATCGGACCTGAGGAGCTCGCCAGGCGCATCGACCACGCCGTCCTGAAGCCCGACATGACGTTCAGGGACCTAGAGAGGGGCTGCCGTGAGGCCGCCAGCTACGGCCTGAGGGGCATATGCGTCCCGCCATGGATGGTGGAACACGCCTCGAAGCTCCTTAAGGGCTCTGGGGTGAGGGTGTGCTCCGTGGTTGGCTTCCCGCTCGGCTTCACATTCCCGGACGTGAAGGTGCGTGAGGCAGAGCTGTCCTTAGGGCAGGGTGCCCACGACATAGACATGGTCATAAACGTATCGGCCCTGAAGTCCGGCTCCTACGAGGTCGTCCTGGAGGAGTTGGAGGGCGTGGTGGAGGTCGCCAGGGAATCCGGAGGCGTGGTGAAGGCCATATTGGAGGTGTGCTACCTGACGGAGGACGAGATAAGGAAGGCCTGCGAGCTGGCCCTGAGGGCTGGCGTGGATTACGTGAAGACCTCCACGGGCCTCGGCCCGGGTGGTGCAACCGTTGAGGCCGTGAGGCTCATGAGGTCCGTCGTGGGCGATAGGGCTGGCGTGAAGGCAGCTGGCGGCATAAGGACCCTGGAGCAGGCCCTCGCCATGCTGGAGGCCGGTGCCGACCTGATAGGGACGAGCACGCCGGGCCCCATACTAGAGGAGGCCAGGAGGGCCTCGGGCGGCTGAAGGGCAAAGGCATTTACGGGCCTGAGGGCTTTGGGGCATAGGGAGAAGGCATGAGGGACCTGGCCGACCTTGCGGTCGAACTAGCCCTCAAGATGGGGGCCGATTACGCCGAGGCCAGGTATCACGACGACAAGGCCAACTTCTACGTCCTAAGGAACGGCGTGCCGGAGATGGCTGGCTTCGAGAGGTCCAGGGGCATAGGCATAAGGGTCTTGGTGCAGGGGTCCCTCGGCTTCTCGTCCTTGAATAGGCCCGATAAGGCCCTGTTAGAGCGAAGGGTGAAGGAAGCCATATCCATGGCCAAGGCATCTGCCAGGGTGCGTAAGAAGCCCATAAGGTTCTCCGAGGAGAAGGCAGAGGAAGCGAGCTGGGAGGCCAGGGCGAAAGAACCGTTTGAGGGCGTCCCTGTCGAGGAGAAGATGGAGCTTCTCTTCGACCTGGAGAAGGTCCTCACGAGCAAGGAGGAAGTAGGCGTCCAAGTGCCCTTCAGGCTCCTAGAGCTCATAGAGAGCACCACGGAACGCTACTTCGTGAACAGCGAGGGTGCCCGCATATCGTGCCGTGTCCCACGCGTGGAATTCCTGTCCATAGCCACGGCCTTCGAGCCGGGGAAGGGCACCGAGCAGGACATGGTGCAGGAGGGTGCCAGCAAGGGCTGGGAGTTCATAAGGGAGCTGAAGCCGGGCGAGCTCCTTAAGGAACGCACGAGGGCCCTCGGCAAGGTCCTCAAGGAGGGCGTGAGCCCGCCTAAGGGCACCATAGACATAATCTTGGGCAGCGAGGTCGTGGGCCTGATGGTGCATGAGAGCTGTGGGCACCCGTACGAGGCTGACAGGATAATGGGCCGTGAAGCAGCCCAGGCCGGCGAGTCCTTCGTGAGCGTGGACATGCTCGGCCAGAGGATAGGCACCGAGGTCGTTACGGTCGTGGACGACCCGACCCTAGAGGGCTCCTACGGCTACTATCTCTACGACGACGAGGGCGTGAAGGCCAGGAGGAGGTACCTGATAAAAGATGGCGTGATAAACGAGTTCTTACACAACAGGGAGACGGCTGCCGTCTTAGGCATATCGAGCAATGCTGCCGCCCGTGCGAGCGGCTTCAACAGGGAGCCCATCGTGAGGATGGCGAACACCTTCATGCTGCCTGGGGACTGCGAGTTCGAGGAGCTGATCGAGGACGTGAAGCTCGGCGTCTACATAAAGACCTTCGGGGAGTGGAACATAGACGACAGGCGTTTCAACATGAGGTTCATAGGCCGCGAGTCCTACCTGATAGAGAACGGTGAGATAAAGGGGCCTGTCAGGAGGCCCGTCCTGGAGATAACGACCCCTGGCTTCTACGGCAGTATAGACGCCTTGGACAAGAACCTGGCCTTCAGTTCTGCCACGTGCGGGAAGGGGGACCCCGTTCAGGGCGTCCCAGTCTGGCTCGGAGGTCCTAACGTCCGCTTGAGGAACGTGAGGCTAGGGGGGTTGTGATATGGAGGCCCGGGAGCTTGCCGAGCTAATCCTCAAGGAGGCCCTCAGGCTAGGGGTAGATGAGGTAGCCGTAGAGGCCGTCAGCAGCACCTCAAGGCAGGTGAGGTTCGCGAACAACGAGATAACGGTCGTCAAGACCTGGGATTCCTTGGACCTGGGCGTCTACCTGACCAAGGACAGGAAGGTGGTCGGGACCTTCCTGTCCAACGTGGACCCAGAGGCCATTAAGTCCGCCCTGAAGGACCTCATGTCCCTGTTGGCCGTCATGAAGGAGAGGCCGGATTACGCTCCCCTGCCAGAAGGGCCTTTCACTTACGAGCCCATATCCGGCCTCTACGATAAGGAACTAGCCGATTTAGGTGAGAAGGCCATAGATCTGGTCGAATCAGCTGTGAACAAGGCCTTAGAGACCGGAGGCAAGAGGGTAGCTGGCACCTTCGCCTTCGGCGAGGAGAAGATCATCCTGCTGACCTCCAAGGGCGTGGAGGCCAGCCAAGACAGGACTAAGGCCGAGCTGGTCGTTAGGGCCCTAGCAGATGGCGAGTCGGCTGGCGTTGGAACCACGTGTGGCACGAGGCTGAAGGACCTCGACCCTGAGCTGGCTGGCGAGGAGGCAGGTCGCTTCGCCAAGCTCTCCCTGAACCCGGAGCCCCTTGAGGCTGGCCGTTACGACGTGGTGTTCGGCCGTCCTGCCTCGGCCGTGTTCTTCGACATAGTAGCTGGCATGTCGTCTGCCTTCTACGTGGACGCCGGCATGTCGTGCCTCATGAACAAGCTGGGCCAGAAGGTGGCGAGCGACATAGTGAGCATTTATGACGACGCCAGGCTCGAGGCTGGCCTCGGCAGCAGGCCCTTCGATGACGAAGGGCTCCCGACGGCACGCAAGCCCATAATAGAGGCTGGCGTCCTGAAGACCTACCTACAACTCCATAACGGCCAAGAGGCACAACACGACCTCGACGGCTAATGCGGGCTGGGTTGTGCCGAGGCCCTGGAACGTGGTGGTCTCGACGGGCGATAGGTCGGACGAGGAACTCATGGCCGAGGTAAAGCATGGCCTCTTCGTGAACAACATAACATACGTGCGTTTCCAGGACTACGCCAAAGGGGATTTCTCAGCAGTGATAAGGGATGGCGTCTTCCTCATCCAGGATGGCGAGATAAAGAGAGCCGTCAAGGGCCTGAGGCTGAGCGATAACGTGCTTAACATCCTCTCGTCCGTGAGGGCCTTGTCCAAGGAAGCCCGCCAGGTGACCCACTGGTGGATGGAATGGGGCAGCCCGGCTGTCGTAACGCCACTCGTCCTGGCCGAGAAGATAGGGTTCACCGTTCCCACCAAGTAGGAGAAAATTCCCCCATTATTTTTCATTCCTCATATCCCCTTATCTTCCTTAAGGCTAGCCTGAGCCCTTGTACGGCGAACATAAGCAGCGAGAGAGCCCCGATGGCCAACTCGTAGGTTAAGACGAAGTCGGCCCACAGGTTATAGCGGCTCTGGCCCGTCAGCTCGTAAGCTATGTACCATACCTCGACGTGGTAGTTGAAGAACCAGTGGAGGAGCATGGACGCGTGGAGCCCGTAGGTCGTGCCCATGACCAGGCCGGCGAGGGTAGCTGTCACAGCCTTGCCCGCTTCCCAGCCGCCGAAGAGGACGTGCGTGAAGCCGAAGGCGAGGGAGGAGATCAAGATGAGGAAGGCCATTAGTCCTCTGAGGTCCCTCCTGACCTCTGGGTCGAGGGAGCCCGGGCAGAAGAGGCCCTTGAGGAAAGCCGATAGCCTGTTCTCGCGTTCTCCTGCCTTGGCCGCTGCTGCCACCGCGAGCGGGATGCCTATCAGGACCAGCCTGAACCCTACTTCCTCGGCTAGGACGGCGTAAGTAGCCTCGAAGAGCATGTTGAGGGGCCCGGGAAGCTCAGCCCTGAGGCCAGCCCCGATGCCCAACATCTGCATCAAGATCGTGAGGCCTATTATGCCCGTCAACAGGGCGGTGGCCACGAAGGGCATGGCGAACAACGGGTTCCTGAGGGCCTTCAGGAAGGGTTTTCTCCGGCTCCTCAAAGCAGTCCTTATGAAGCCCCCCTTCTGGGCCCAGCAGGCCAATATCATGGCCGTGAAGAAGGCCTGCATGAAGGCCGCAAGGCCCCAGGCTGGCACGGCTGGCAGGCCCACCGGGTATATGACGATGAGGAAGTAAGGCCTGGCCCCGAGGACCCATATATCGGTCAGGTAGGTCCGGGCCTCTACGCCCCAGGCCACCTTGCCGTCTTCATCATCGATTATCCTTATGACGAGCTCTATGGTCCCGTTCCGGTCCGAGAAGAACGTGCTGGTCAGCACGTCCGTGCCGTTGAGGCCGTAGACCCATCTCTTGGCCGTGCCCACCTGCTCGACGACCAACAGATCGCCTTTCTCCAAGGTAATGTTCTCGAACTTCAGCTTGGCGTAAGGAACCCTCAGGACCAGTCTGTCTGTCCAACTGGGCGTGTAGGGGTGAGGGCTCTCCACGGCCCTTAGAACCGGCTGGCCCGTAGAGTAATCCACTATGAGGGGCTCCATGTTCATGGGGACCTCGAAGTAGAGGTGGCAGCCGAGGGCGATAGAGGCCAGGAAGAGCAGCACCATGCTGGCCGATATGAGCGTGAGCAGCACCCTCAGCCCTTCTTTTAACATGGCCTGGCACCCTCGTCGGGAGCCACACGAGGTCATAAATACCTTCGTGCCCCCTAAGCAAGGGTGAACGTGTTGGAGGTCATATCATCAAAGGACATGCGTATAGCAGATGAGAACGCTTCATTCCTTGGCTTGAGCAGGCTCTTGCTCATGGAGAACGCGGGCAGGGCCGTGGCGGAAGAGCTGTTCCGCAGGTTGAACGGCCTGAAGGGCCGGAAGGTCGTGGTCGTGGCCGGCTTAGGCAACAACGGTGGCGACGGCATGGTGGCCGCCAGGCACATGGCCTCCATGGGGGCCGAGGTATGCATCATCTTGCTAGGCCGGGAGGAGGACATAAGGACGGAAGAAGCCCGGGCCAACTGGGCCGTGCTGAAGAACATGTTCTTGACCGTGAGGCTCAGGACAGCCAGGACGCCCGAGGAACTTAGGTCGGCTTGGTCGGAACTCGGGGCCGAGGAGGTAGATGCCATAGTGGATGCCATATTTGGGACGGGCATAAGGGGCCGTATAAGGAGCCCTTACTCAGATGCCATAGAGCTCATCAACCGGGCCTCGGGGAAGGCCCTCGTGGCCTCAGTTGACCTGCCGTCCGGCCTCGACCCGGACACGGGCCAGCCGTCCGAGCCGACCGTGAAAGCCGACCTGACTATAACCATGCACAAGCCCAAGCCCGGCCTCTTGGCACCTGAGGCCCGGGAGTTCGTGGGCGAGCTCATCGTGGCCAACATAGGCATGCCTCCCGAGGCGGAGTTCTTCGTCGGGCCCGGCGACCTGAGGGCTTACTTGAGGCCTCGCAGGCCTCCCCACGCGAAGAAAGGCGATTTTGGCCGTATCCTCGTGGTCGGGGGCGGGCCAGATTATTCGGGAGCTCCTGCCCTCACGGCCCTGGCGGCCCTCAGGACGGGTGCCGACCTGGCCATAGTAGCTGCCCCCAGGTCCGTGGCGGATGCCATCAGGTCCTTCTCGCCCAACCTCATAGTGAGGACCCTCAGCTCCGATAGGCTGGTGCCAGCTGACGTTCCCTTCTTGGTCAAGCTGGCCGACTACGCTACCTCTATCGCCATAGGGCCCGGCCTCGGCACGGATGAGGAGACCTTTGAGGCCGTGAGGTCCTTCTTAGAAGCCGTTAAGGGTCTCAGGCCCTTGGTCATAGATGCTGATGCCATAAAGGCCCTTGCCTCAAGGCCGGTTGACCTATCAGGCTCCAGGGCCGTCGTGACGCCTCATGCTGGCGAGCTCAGGCTACTATCGGGCCGTGAGGTGCCGCCGCCCGAGGACATTAAGGCCAGAATGGATTTCGTCGGGGAAGTAGCCCGCGAGTTGGGCATAACGATCCTCCTCAAGGCCCACTTTGACATTATATCAGATGGGGAGAAGGTCAAGGTCAACCTGACGGGCAATCCCGGCATGACGGTCGGGGGGACGGGCGACGTCCTCACCGGCATCGTGGCCACCTTCCTCTCCCGGGGCCTGGAGCCCTTCGAGGCCGCCTGCGTAGGTGCCTTCGTGAACGGCATGGCTGGCGACCTAGCTGCCCGCGAGCTGGGCTACCACATCACGGCCACGGACGTCATAGAACGGATACCAGCCGTCCTTAAGCCCTACGAGGAAGTTGAGCTCGGGACGACCGGCCTGGCCTAGAGGCCCCAGTACTTGGATTGGATACGCCTGACCTTCCTCAGGACGGCCTCGGCCTTCGCCCTCGTCCTCGGCGGGGTTTCCGTGGGCTCGTCCGGCAGGCCGTATCTACGGCCCAGGAGCACGGCTAAATCGGCCGCCGACATCTTGCCTATCCTCGTGAGGGAGTAGCCGCCTTCTAGGACGGCCACGAGCCTGCCCCCGCAGGCCCTCCGGGCCAGCTCCACGATGGTGTAAAAGGCCCTGATGTGCCCTAACATGGAGAGGGCCAGGCGTCCCACCGGGTCCGCGTAGTGGTGGTCTAGGCCCAGCGATACCAAGATGACATCTGGCCCGTACTGCTCCACTATTGGGACCGCTACGGACTCCAGGGCCCTAAGGTAGATGTCGTCGGCCGTGAAGAAGGGGAGCGGTATGTTCACGTTGTAGCCCTCACCGGGCCCCGAGCCAACCTCGTCCTCGAAGCCCCTCCCGGGGAAGAGCCTCGGGTCCTGGTGGAGGCTAACGTAAAGGACTTCGTCTGTCCCGTAGAAGAAGTCCTGGGTGCCATCTCCGTGGTGGGCGTCCACGTCTAATATGGCCACTCGTAGCCCGTGCTGTTCCACGAGGTGTTGGGCGGCTAAGGCCACGTTGTTGAAGATACAATAGCCCTTGGCGTGTTGCCGTCCCGCGTGGTGTCCCGGTGGCCTCACCAGGGCCAAGCAGGCATCGTAGCGGCCCTCGATCACCAAGTCGGTGGCCATGATAGATGCCCCAGCTGCGTAGGCAGCGGCCTCAAAGGTGCCTGGGCTTGCCCATGCTTCAAGGCCGACCGCTCCTCCCCCGCTCTCGCATACCTCCTTAATCCATTTCACGTAACCTCTGTCGTGGAGCATGGTCAGCTCATCGAGCATGGCCTGCCGGGGCTCGATGAGGTCGCAGGAAGCGGTCTTAAGGAAGCCGCTCTTCTCGAGCTCCCTCATGATCACCTCGAGCCTCTCCGGGCACTCGGGCCATCCGGCTGGCGTCTCATGGTGAAGGAACTCCTCAGTGTAGAGGACCGCTATCTTCACGCACGGACGGCATACACGGGACCGGAAAAGGATTACGTTCAGTAGAGGGGGCTCAGGCTCAGGACGAGGGCCAGGGACATCCCGACCATGAGGACGGCGTAAACGGCGAGCCTCGGGTACATCTCGGCCTGCTTCAGCCCATCTTGCCCAACAAGGTCCTTAGGACGCCAGAAGCCCCGGATGCCTTGAAGACCGTCCTGAACAACAGGGCGAGCAGGACCGGCACGGCGAAGGAATGGGCCTTGCTCTTCCTCAGGCCCTGGAGGACCTTCTTCAGGACTTCCTTGCTCGGCTTAGCGAGCAGGAGTGAGAGCAGTATGGAGATGCACAGGGACGGGCTCAGCCAGAAGCCCAAGCTACCGAGCACGGGGGCTGCCAGTATGGGGATCAAGCCCTTGAGGAGGCCAGCTAGGTCCTTAGTGTTGAACGGCCTCCTGGGGCTGGTCCCCGAGGGCCTCAGGCCGTAGAACGAGGACACCGTGCTTGAGGCTAGGTTGGCCAGGAAGATGAGGGCCGGGGAGAGCGGGTATATGAAGAAGTTCAGGTGCCTGAAGAGCAAGTTGGCCGTAGCGGGTCCTTTTTCACCCAGCTTGAGGTTCCTCCTCTCCTCATCCACCACCGATGCTGAGAGTATGGCACCGCCCGGCACGGGCAGTAGGCCCAAGAGGGCCGAGCTTACGGCCATCAGGCTCCTGCCCCTTATGCCCAAGGACCTGAGGCCATCCATCATCTCGTCCAGCTGGCCGAGCTCACGCATCACGGAGCCCAAGACGGCTATCAGGGCCACGCTGGCCGTTATGTCCCAGATGCTCAGGTCGGTCAGGCCAGCCGACAAGGCCGCCCAGAGGCCGCGAGGCCCGAGGGCCAGCAGGCCGAGGACTAGGAGGCCAGCCAGTATGCAGAAGGCTACGTGGAGGCCGAGGGCCGATAGGGCCACCATGATGGCTATGGAGGCCAGCAAATAGGCCAGCTGGCTCAAGGCGAAAGCACCCCCGCTTCCTCCAAGAAGGCCTTAAGGGCCGATAGGTCGTGGCCGAGGGAGAGGCTTATCGGTGTTATAGATATGTAGCCGTTGGCCAAGGCCCATATATCCGTGCCCTCCGGGCCAGAGGGCTTCCTCCTGTGCCAGGGCCTCACGTAGAAGGCCCCATTCTCCCTCACGGCCTTCCAGTAGGGAGACCGATAGAGCTCCGTCAGGGCTACTCGGGATCTATCTGCCCCCACTGGCACGTTGACGGATATCAGGTCCACGCCATCTGGCATGCCCTCCGTCAGGACGACCTTCGCTAGTTCGGTCGCCAATTCAGCTGCGAGCCTCAGGTCTGCCTCCATTTGCTCCTTTGTAGGCCTCGGGAAGCCCTCGCCTATGGCGTAGGAGACCGCTATGGCCGGTATGCCGTGTATGGCCGCCTGTATGGCCACGCCCAGCGTCCCGGAGTGGAAGA
>NJEJ01000046.1 GCA_002255025.1 Candidatus Bathyarchaeota archaeon ex4484_135
CACCAGGAGCAGTGCTCACGGATGTTCGCCATCTCGAACAGATATGGGTTTAGGCCGGCTTCAGCTACGCAACGCCTGAATGTAGGTTCGTGAAGCCTCGGTGAACAAGCTGCGACTACCACCCTATTGAGCTTATACTCCTTTATGGCATCTTTTATGAGCTTCTGGCCGGGATCAGCACACATATAACGATAATGAGTTGCGTAAACGACGCCTGGCAACTTCTTCGCGTATTCCGTTATCTCTTCAACATCTACTACGCCAGCTATGTTTAAGCCGCAGTGGCAGACGAAGACGCCAATGCGTGCTTTTTCACGACCTGCCATCATGTTCACCTCCTGATGGCTGCAATCGCTTGAGCTCTTATCTGCTCTGGCCCGAAGTTCCTCACCTTTATGGCACCCGTTGGACAGCGGACGGAACAAGCACCACAGCCCTTACAGAGAGCCTCATTTACGCGGGCTACCAGGCGGCCGTTTTCCTCTAGGACCTTGATAGCACCGAACTCGCAGACTTCCTCACAGCGTCCGCAGCCCCGGCACCTAACCTCATCGACCGCCGCCACCAGGGGCTCTATCTCGAGGGCCTTCTTTGAGAGTATCTCGGCCGCCTTGACGGCTGCAGCTGCCCCCTGGGCCACGGAGAACTGTATGTCCTTTGGGCCCTGGCAGCAGCCGGCTATGAAGATGCCATCTACGAGCGTTTCTATCGGCCTGAGCTTCGGGTGTGCCTCCATGAAGAAGCCATTTGGCCCGACGGACAGGCCTAGGACACGGGCCAGGTCCTTAGTGCCAGCCTTAGGCACCATGGCCGAGGCCAGGACCACCATCTCGACTTCGAGCTCGATGGTCTTCCCCTCCTCTGTCTCGGCCCGGATTATGAGGTTCTTGGTCTTCGGGTCCTCTAAGATTTGCCTCTTCTCCAGGTCTATCCTGATGAACTTTATGCCTAGCTCCTTGGCCCTGTTGTAGAACTCCTCGTAGCCCTTGTAATTCGTCCTCATGTCCGTGTAGAGAATATAGACTTCCGTCTCGGGGTGCTTCTCCTTCAGGAGGACGGCGTTCTTTATGGAGTACATGCAGCATATTCCCGAGCAGTATGGGAAGCGTGTTACGTCCCTGGAGCCCACGCATTGGATGAAGGCCACGCTCTTGGGCACCTTGCCGTCGGAGGCCCTCCTTATGACGCCCTTCGTCGGGCCAGCTGCGACGTGCAGCCGCTCCATCTCCAGGGCCGTTATGACGTTGTCGTATTTGCCATATCCATATCTCGGGTCGTCATAGGGCAGGTAGATGTCGTAGCCTGTGGCCACGATTATCGCTCCTACCTCGAGCGTCAGCTCCTCAGGCTGCTGGCTGAAGTCTATGGCTTCACGGGGCCCGCATGCCTCAACGCATTTGTAGCACTCGATGCAGTGGTCCCTGTCAATACGGTAGACGAGCGGGACGGCCTGATCGAACGGGACATCTATGGCCTTCCTCACGCCCAGGAACATGTCCCAATCGTTCGGCACCTCTATTGGGCAGGCGTCCCTGCACTCGCCACAGCCCGTGCACTTGGACTCGTCTACATACCTGGGCTTCTTCTCTACCTTGACCTTGAAGTTCCCTACGTAGCCCTCAACTTCCTTAACTTCAGCGTAAGTTATCAGCTCTATGTTGGGGTGACGGGCAACGTCCACCATAAGGGGCCCCTCGATACATATGGAGCAGTCTAGTGTCGGGAACGTCTTATCCAGCTGGGCCATGTGGCCTCCTATGCTCTCGTAGCGGTCCACCAGGTAGACCTTGTAGCCCATCTCAGCCAGGTTCAGGGCGGCCGATATGCCTGCTATGCCGCCCCCTATGACGAGGGCCCTGTTCGTCACGGGCACTTCTATGGGCTTCAGGGGCCTCAGGTGCCTGGCCTTGGCGACGGCCATCCTCACTAGGTCCTTGGCCTTCTCAGTTGCCTCCCTCGGCTCGTGGGAGTGGCACCATGAGCAGTGCTCCCTTATGTTAGCCATCTCCAGCAAGTAGGGGTTAAGACCAGCCTCCTGTATGACCTGCCTGAACGTGGGCTCGTGCATCCTGGGCGAGCAGGAGGCCACTACGACCCTGTTCAAGCGATACTTCTTTATGGCTTCTTTTATGGCCTTTTGCCCCGGCTCGGAGCACGTGTAAGGGTTATGCTCGGCATGTACGACGCCCGGCAGCGTCTTGGCGTATTCCGTTACTTCTTCAACATCTACTACGCCAGCTATGTTTAAGCCGCAGTGGCAGACGAAGACGCCTATGCGGATTTCTTCTGGTTCCTCCATCTCCGGTCCCGGCCCGCCCGTCGGAGACCCCTGGCAAATAATAGCTTTTCATATTCCTGGGGCGGAAGGGGAAAGGACAGGACTTATATAGTTGATGCTTGCGAGAGCCGACTAAGGGACTAGGAGAAGCCCACGTAGGTGGGAGCTTGACGCCGAGGAAAGCGTTGATCGTGGCCCTAATACTTGTGGTCCTCTCTCTAATAGCCTTAATTACCAATACGCCCCTCAATAACGTGGCTTTAGCCCAGGAAGAACAGGTAACAGCGACCGTTCTATTGAAGGTCGTTGACTTCTACGGCAAGGCCCTCTCGGACGCCATAGTCGAAGCCTATAATGCCTCATCGCCGGGGAGACAACTCCTCTACAGGGCCGTGAGTAACTCCACGGGCTGGGCCAAGCTAGAGGTGCCCAATGGGACGTTATGCGATATAGAGATCCATTGGCTCGATGAGGAGGTCTTGGTGGGCTTGATAGATAACTTGACCGTGACGGGCAACATGACGTTGGAAGAGCCCCTGAGGTGCTGGGTGTGTGATCTCGTGGTGAGGGCGTCCTTCGAGGACGGAAGGCCCCTCGTCAAGGGGGCCGTGAGGCTTGAGGGCTCTTCCGTGGGCCGCGGCGGCGATATTGTCTCCTTCACCCGCGAGCTGACCTTGAACAAGTCCGGCATCTGCGTGGCCAAGGGAATGCCCATGAATAGCTCTTACGTCATTGAGGGCTTCAGGCCCGGCGTCAAGGAGCCTTTCGACAGGGTCCGGTTGGCCAGGCTGAACGGCACGATCACCGTGAACTTGACCTGCCCGTATCTGACCCTGGTGGTGAGCGTGGTGGACGAGCACATGAGGCCCCTGGAGGGCGTCCTCGTGAAAGCATACGACTGGGGGACCGGCTCCCTCGTGGACGAGGGCCTGACGGATGAGAAAGGGCTCGTGTCCCTCAAGGTCCTCTTCGGGGTATGCCAGCTAAAAGCCCTGAAGGACGGGCAGCTCTTGGCCGAGCTTGAGAAGCCGGTGGCGGAGAACGGGACCTGGTGCTACCTGATGTGCATCCTGCAGAACTACAGCCTTAAGATAACGGTCCTAGATGCCCTCGGGAGGCCCGTCCCCGGCCTAAAGGTCATCTTGGTCAAGGGCGGACAAGTGTTGGCATCCTCTACCACTGGCCCAGACGGGACCGTCCTGTTCAGGGGCCTGGGCAAGGGAGACCTCAAGGTCTTAGTAGTCCTCGGGGGGCAGACCTTGGCCTTCATGACCATCGAACTCGCGAGAGACACCAACATCGAGGTGAAACTGGCTGACCGCATCTACATCGCAGGCTCCTTAGTGGGACTCCCTGGGTTCCTCGCTGCCCTCCTGACGGGCCTCACGGCTCTGGCTGTCCTTCTGATGGCCTTCCTCTGGTCTAGGGTGAGAAGCAAGGGCGAGTTCGGCTGAGGGGGCTAGAGAAAGCCTTAATACCTTCCCGCACGCCACGGCCATTTAGGTGCCGGGGTGGCCGAGTGGCACAGGCGGCGGGCTGCAGACCCGCTTACCCGGGTTCGAATCCCGGCCCCGGCTCCACGATAAGGTTCGGAGCCCTGTTCAATAACTTTTTCAGACAATTTCCCAATATCAGGCCTGCCTCTAAGTAATATCCAATTGTAACAGCCTTAAGAACCGAGATTCGGATGTGACCACGGGGAAGCCATGAGCTTGATGCGTAAGAAACACGTCCTGAGCTTCAGGAGAGGACTCTGGAGGCACGCCAGAGACTCAGAGGGAACCGTGAGGCAGAGCAGTACGTGAGAGTGGGGCTAAAATGACGGCCTTATGTACACCATCCTGAACCCTCTTAAGGTCGGGTTCGGCATCTCCTTGAAGATTACCTTCCCCGTGATACTCTGCTCGTCCTCGGCCAGGCCTATCAAATCGTGCTCCGCTGGCGTTAGGGACCTCGCTATCACGGTCCTGCCTGATACGCACAAGGAGCAGCGTATCGGGAGCCCGAGGAGGATTTCCCTTCCTTCTTCCACAGCCTCCCTCACGGCCGATAGGAAGCCGAAGGCCCCGCAACAGAGTTCTGCTATCCTAATCGGCACGCTCTCCTTCCCCATGGCCACCACGGGCACTCCCGTCCGCGAAGCAAGACGCGAGGCCCTGGAGGCTACCTCAGAGAGAGCCCTGAGGGCTTCCTCAGGTGCCCTCGGCCAGAGCCTAGCTATATCGTCGGGGTCCAATTGGTCCAGCCTCGCCCTCCCAAGGCTCGCATCGAAGTGCACCACATCTGCCCTGTGGGACTCGAGGAGCCTCCCGGCGAGCTCTATTTCCCTTACTAGGACATCATAGCTCTTCTCCGCAGGGCAGAAGTGGGCTTCTGCCAACATGGCACTCGGGGCCCTATAGGGCTCCTCCACCAGGACGGCCACTGTGCATACCACGCATGTGGGCTCGAAATCTGGCCCCAATATAGAGCTGCCGGAGTCGGCCGCTATTATCCTCAACCCGGGGCACCTGGCCCACCTGGGCTTGGGGCCATATAAGTCGGGACAGATACTTAAATCGTGGAACTCGGGTCCAGCGGGGGGAAAGCTTGTCCTGGAGGGAGGAGGCAAAGAGGTCGGTAGCCCTTAGGGCGGTCTCAGAGCTCGTGAAGGACGGGATGGTGATCGGCCTGGGGAGCGGGACCACCATGGTCTACGTCGTGGAGGAACTGGCCAAGAGGGCCCAGGAGGAAGACCTTGACATCTTATGCATACCGACGAGCTACCAGATGAGGTATCTGGCCCTTAAGCTCGGCCTCAGGCTGGCCAGCTTAGACGAGCACCCTGAGCCCGACCTCGCCATAGATGGGGCCGATCAAGTGGACGGCAGGTTGGACATGATAAAGGGTGGTGGGGCAGCCCTAGCCCGCGAGAAGGTCGTCGATTCCTGTGCCAAGACGTTGGCCATAGTCGTGGATGAGGCGAAGCTCGTGGGCAGGCTGGGCGAGAAGAACATGCCCGTGCCGGTCGAGGTCCTGCCCTTCGCCCTCACGCCCGTCCTGAGGGAGCTGAAGGCCCTCGGTGCCCTTGAGGCCAAGGTCAGGGAGGCGGGCCCGGGCAAGGTGGGGCCCGTCGTAACGGACAACGGCAACTTCATCGTGGATGCTTACTTCGGCCCCATAGAGGACCCTGGGCAGCTTGACAAGGCCATTAAGGCCCTGCCGGGCGTGGTTGAAACAGGCCTATTTGTGGGCATGACGGACCTCCTCTTTGTCGGGACCAAATCAGGCGATGTGAAGGTCCTCAGGCGTGGCTGAGGGAGGGGAAGGGCCCAGCTTGCCCACGCCCTTCAAGAAAATGCTGGTGAAAGCACTCAGGGGGGAGGTGCCGGACGAGTTACTGCCCCTCCTGCCCTCTGGGTTCCAGATAATAGGCGACGTGGCCATCCTCTCCCTCAGGCCCAAGGTCGAGGAATACGTGGGCCTCATAGCCGAGTTCATACTCGAGAACTTCAAGTACATCAGGACCGTGTGCCTCAAGCTGGGCCCCATAGTAGGGCCCGAGAAGAGGCCACAGGTCAAGATCGTGGCCGGCAGGCCGAGCACCATAACGGTCCACAAGGAGGCTGGCTGCCTCTTCAAGCTCGACGTGGCCGAGCTCATGTTTGCGAAGGGGAACATAAACGAGAGGGCCCGGATGGCCCGTGTGGTTCGGGAGGGCGAGCTCGTCCTAGACATGTTCGCAGGGATAGGCTACTTCAGCATACCAATGGCCAAGACGGGCAAGCCAGACCTCATATACGCGGTGGACATAAACCCCACGGCCGTCCATTACCTAGCCGAGAACATAAGGCTGAACAAGGTCAGAGGGCTCGTAGTGCCCGTCTTGGCGGATTGCAGGCAAGTGGCGGACCGGTTGCCCGACCTTGCGGACAGGGTGGTCATGGGCTACCTGCCCGGCACAGCTGATTTCCTCCCGTACGCCCTGAAGGCCCTCAGGCCCGAGGGAGGCGTGATACATTACCACGACATCTACCACGAGTGTGAGCTGTGGTGGAAACCCATCAGGGCCCTGGAGGAAGCAGGCCTCAGGGTTGGCTACAGGCTGACGGGCATAACGCACAAGCGAATTGTGAAGAGCTATGGGCCAAGGTTATATCACGTCGTCATAGACGCCTTATTCGAGCCAGCTTGAGGAGGCCGTTAAGTTGACGTTCAGCATAATCGCCCTTGGGGCCCGGAGGGGCGAGATAGGCGTTGCCGTTGCCACGGGCTCGACTTATGTGGCCGACAGAGTACCGCATGTGAGGCCGGGCGTTGGTGCTGTCGCCACGCAGGGTTACACGCTCGTTTCCTACGGGCCGGAGGGGCTCAAGCTGCTCCAGGCTGGCTGGGAACCGAAGGAAGCCCTAAGGGCCTTGTTGGCCAAGGACCCAGGCCGCGAGTACAGGCAAGTAGGCATAATGGACCTCAGGGGCCGCTGTGCCGTCCACACGGGCCGTTTGACGCCGAGATGGCATGGCCATTTGACCGGGCCCGGATATATCATAATGGGGAACTTGATAGCTGGCCCAGGGGTCCTCAGGGCCGTGGAGAAGACCTTCCTCGAAGCCCGCAATAAAGGTCTGAGGCTTGAAGAAGCCCTGCTAGCAGCCCTTGAGGCTGGCTCGGGAGCTGGAGGAGACCTTCGGGGCGAGAGGTCAGCAGCCCTCCTCATGGCCTTTCCGAACGGGAAGGTCCTCAGGCTCAGGGTTGACGATAGCCCGGAGCCCATCGGTGCCCTCAGGGCGGAGTGGGAAGATGCTGTTGTTTAGCTCCTGAAGGCATCAGCCATCCTGAGGCTGAGGGCGATCAGGGCGGCCGATATCAGGACCGCTGCCGCCAGCTCCGGGACAGCTATGCCCAACGGCGGGCTAAGCAAGGCCCAAGTGGCCCATGTCAGCAGGGAGGTTCCTCCCAGGGCTGACGCCAGGAGACCCGAACTGGCCCGGCGTTTCCCTCTTGGGCTGAGGAACTCTGAGATGCCTATGCCCGTGTCCTCGGGCAGCAGGCCTATCAAGGCCAAGGAAATCGAGCCTATCAGTAGGATGGCCGAGCCAGCCTTGTCCAGGCCTCTTCTTGCCTGCCTCAGGAGGCCGTAGGAGAAGCAAGATGCCAGCAGGCCAGCTACCAAGAGGCCCGTATTGAATATGGGCCATACAGGGGAGCCCAAGGCCCCTAGGTCGCTTAGGGCATTACGGGCCCAGGAGAACCAGGGCGACAGGGCTATTGAGGCCCCTATGGCCGCAAAGGCCACGGCAGGCGTCAGCATGCCGCACAAGCTGGCCCGCTTGCCCAACTTCCTCACCTCAGCCTTACCCAGTATTCAGCAGCGTCTTGGATAGTTATGCTCCTCCTCAGGGCCTCCTTTAACTCCTCAGGCGTGTAAGCCAGTATCTCGAAGGCCACCTCCCGGCTGGCCAAACGCCTTAAAACGGCCCCTCGCTCCCAGAAGCTCATGCCCTCAAAGGCCCTGGAAACCACTACCAAGTCAATATCGCTGTCCTCAAGCCACGTCCCCTTAGCGTATGAGCCGAACAAGTAGATACGGGCATCCGGGTATAAACGCCCTATAGCCTCGACGAATTGCTCAAGGGCCTTCCTGACCTTCTCCGGCAGGGAGAGCTTCTCTAACACGCTTGAGGACGTGCTTGGCCACCTCAAGGGCTTTCTCGGCCTGGTATTTGTTAAAGCTGACGGAAGGCCTCAGGAGACCAGCGTTTGGATATCTGGTCGTCACGTAGTATTGCGAGACCTCGGGCAACTGCTTCTTGACCTCATCGGGTAGCTCAAGGAACTCCTCTACCATGGTGTATAGGAGCGTCAGGTCGTGAACATGAGGAGGTCTCTTCCTCGCAAGCCCTATCACGACGGCCTTGAGGGCCTTCTCGATGGCCTGGTGCGAGAAGAAGCAAGATATGGCATAATCCCCATCCGACAGAGCTCTCTCAGCCCTCCTCAAGTCGACATGGGCTTCCTCAAGCCAGTCGAGTGCCTCAGGCCTCAAACCACGCCTCACCCACGGGCAAGTTCTTCCAGGCCTAGCTCCGCCAGCTTCTCCGGCCTGGGCCAGCCCGTCTCAGGGTCCCAGTTCCTCACGCGGTAATACTCGGCCAGGAGGGC
Source organism: Candidatus Bathyarchaeota archaeon ex4484_135 (assembly GCA_002255025.1). Classification (GTDB taxonomy): domain Archaea; phylum Thermoproteota; class Bathyarchaeia; order EX4484-135; family EX4484-135; genus EX4484-135. Next base: position 8,420 of record NJEJ01000046.1, read on the forward strand.
CCTTAGGTCCGGGGCCTTGCCAGCTGCACCACCGTCTAGCAGGGGCCTCAACAGCAGCTCGGGCAGCCTGTCTTCGGCTGGCCCCATGCCCATCCTCAGGTTGAATATGCGTTTCAGGTTGAATATCCTCTCGCCCGCCAGGGCCAGCTCACCGGGCCTTATGTCCCAGCCGGTGACGGACGCCAGCAGGTCCCTTAGGATAGGCCCGTCTAGGCTCGCGAACTGGCACATCACCAAGGCGTTGTATACGGCCCTGAGGTCCTGGATTTTCGCCACGACGTTCATCCGGCCCGCCAGGTCGAACCTGTCGCCCGAGGTTATGCCGAACTCCGGGAACTCCACGCCCATGTCTATCATGTACATGTCGCCCTGGAGGTGGCAGGCCCCCCTGGGTGAAGTAGCGTAGCATACGGCCATGCCGAAGAAGGCCCTCGGGTCGTGGAAGGGCACTTCAAGCCCCTTCACGTGAGCAGCCTCTCCCTCGCGGCCGAAGACACGGCCCATGTGGCGGACGCCCTCGGCCATGACGGCCCCAAGGCCCTCGCGGCTCGCTATGGCCTTCACCAGCTCCACGGCTGGCTCCGGGTTGCCCCATTCGAGCTTGAGGCCTTCAGTATCAGATGGCCCTATGACACCTTCTTCAAAGAGCTTGTACGCGAGGCCTATGACTACGCCCGTGCTTATCACGTCGAGGCCAAGGGCGTTGCAGAGGTAGTTTATGTGGGTGATGGCTTCTAAGTCATCTACGAGCAAGTTGGAGCCGAAGGCAGCGAGGGCCTCGTAACCTGGCCCGTCCGTCCTGGGCGTGGCGTACTTGCCTTCCCTGACCTCCACGATGCGGCCGCACCCTATTGGGCAGCCGAAGCAGGCCCTCCTGCCGACCAATATGGTCTCGGCCATGGTCATGCCGCTTATCTTATCTGCTTCCTCGAAGAGGCCCTTTGAGAAGTATTTGTTCGGCATGTCGCCTAGCTCCTGGGCGTAATCCACGTAGCCGGCTGTCCCGAACTCCCTGAATATGCTCGTAAGCATGGATTCCTCTATGGCCTCACGGGCCCTCCTGACGGCTTCCTCGAGGCCGCCCGGGTTGGCAACGGGCACCTCTTCATCGCCCGAGACGGCCACGGCCTTCAGGCGTTTAGAGCCCATGACGGCCCCCATGCCCGTCCGGCCAGCAGCTCTCCCGCCATCGTTCAGGACGCAGGCGAAGCGAACCATCTTCTCGCCAGCTGGGCCTATGCAGGCCACGCTCACGTCAGAGCCGAGCTCATGCACGAGAGCCCCCTGCGTCTCAAAGGTGGTCAGGCCCCAGAGGTCTCCTGCTGGTCTCAGCTCAGCCTGCCCGTCGTGGACGTATAGGTAGACCGGTTCTTCCGAGCGGCCCATTATGACCAAGCCGTCAAAGCCCGAGGACTTCATCCTGGGCCCGAAGTAGCCACCTGCATTTGACTCGCCCCATATGCCCGTCTGTGGCGATTTAGAACAGATGGTGTAGCGTCCGCAACAAGGTGCTTCGGTGCCGGTGAGAGGCCCTGCCATGAACATCAGGACGTTATCAGGCCCCAAAGGGTCAGTATCTGGCCCGATCATGTCGATAAGCATTCGGCAGGCCAGCCCGCTCCCGCCGAGGAAGGCTCTCGCGTACCCCTCGGGCGTTTCCTCCGTCCATATCTTGCCCCTGCTCAGGTCAACGTAGAGGAGCTTGCCCATGTACCCGCCCGGCAGGATCATCACGCCCCTGCTTCAGAAGTCGATCTTCCTGCCCTCGTAGGCGTACTCGAAGAGGCGTGTGTAGTCTTCCCTGCTCGGCTCCCTCGGGCTGGCTACCGTGCCCGTGGATTCCATGGCCCTGTCGACCAGCTCGTCTAACTTGGCCTCGTAATCGGCCTTGTTTATGCCCAAGTCGGCCACCTTGAGCGGCGCTCCTATCCTCCTGAGGAGGCCCCTGACGGCCTCGATCAGCCGGGTGGTCAGCTCCTCCGGGCTGCCGGGCCCAAGCCCTACGGCCTCTGCTATCTCGGCATAGCGGTCGGAGGCCGCACGGGCGTTGAACTCCATGGAATAAGGCAGGAAGACAGCCACCGAGCGACCGTGGGGGACCTTGAAGATGGCACCGAGGGCATGGCCCATGGCGTGGGCCACACCTATCTGGGCGTTGCCGAACGCTATCCCGGCCATGGTGGCTGCGTTGTGCAGCTTCTCCCGGGCCTCCATGTCCTGGCCGTTCTCGTAGGCCCTCGGCAGGTA